>CAYUNQ010000082.1:0-10065 GCA_964446185.1 uncultured Marinobacter sp.
GCGTCAACAGTTTTTTAAGAAAAAATTAAAAACGTTTACTGGCCAAACCTCTTGCCGCCCTCAAGATACTCCAGCTCGGCCTCCGTCGACTTGCGCCCCAGCGCCCGGTTACGGTGAGGAAAGCGCCCGAACCTCGCGATGATGTCGTGATGGTCCCGGGCTGATTGCAGGAAACTCCCCAGAAAATCTCCCAGCAAACCGCTGTGGCTTGCCGCCAACTGGCGATAGCACTCTACCGACAATTCCTGGTCCCTGATCTTCTCGGAGTGCTGGAATGGCATGTACAGAAACGCGCGTTGAACCGCCGGCAACTCAACATCCTGCCTCTGGTCCATCGCCCGCCGGCATAATTGTCTGGCCAGGCGATCGTGCTCGAAAGCCAGCGCACCGCCCCGGAAGATATTACGGGTAAACTGGTCCAGCAACAGGATTTCTGCCAGGGCCCCACCTGCAGCTGTACGCCAGTGCTCCAGCCCCTCCTCGGAGGCACACAACACAAGGGACAAAAAGCGGCGGCGAATCTCCTGGTCGAACTTTCTGTCAGACCGGAACCAGCGGTTCCGATGAAATGCATCCGGCAGGCCCTGCTCATCCAGGGGGCCAAACCAGTAATCCAAAAGCTCTTTCCAATCGAACATTCAACCACTCCCTGATACATTTAGGGCAACAGCATCGTATAACCTGGCAGTCATTACGTATCAGCCAATCCATCTGATCATTCCGGAGACCTCATGGCAAATCCTCACCGCATTATTCTGCTGGCTCATGGCAGCAGCGACCAGCGCTGGTGCGATACCTTTGAACAACTGGCCAAGCCTACCCTGGAGTCAGTCGAAGACTCGTCTATTGCCTATATGGAACTGGCCGAGCCTTCCCTGGAGACGATTGTTGCCCGGGGCAAGGAAAGCGGCGCCACCAGTTTTACCATCGTGCCCTTGTTCCTCGCAGCGGGCCGGCATTTGCGCAAAGACGTCCCGGCCATGATTGAAGAGCTCGAGAAACAGCACGGTGTACAGATCCGGCTGGCAGACCCTATTGGACAGAACCCCCACCTGGGTGAAGCCATCCGGGACGTTGTCCAGGACGAACTGGGCCGCGCTGCCGTCTGATCACCTGGCTTGGCATGGAGGGAAGCAGACATGGAAAAGCGAATTCTGATAACCGGCGGTACCGGCTTCATTGGCCAGGCTCTTTGCCGGGAGCTGGCCAGTCGTGGCTGGTCAATGACCGTGCTGAGCCGACAGGCACCAGGCACCGTCATTGACCTTTGCGGCCCCGTTCAGGTCATCAACGACCTGGGGCAGACTGCCGGGGGTCCCGGTTTTGATACAGTCATCAACCTGGCCGGCGAAGGCATTGCCGACAAGCGCTGGTCTGAGAAACGAAAGCAAGCCCTCAGAGACAGCCGCATCGCACTTACCCATGACCTGGTCAGCGCCATGGAAAGCTGGGCGACCAAACCCGGGGTACTCGTATCCGGCTCTGCGGTAGGTGTATACGGAAACCAGGGTGATCAATTAGTTACCGAGGAAACCTCACCCAACATCGAGTTTACCCACGAACTTTGCCGCGATTGGGAGCAGGCAGCTCTGGATGCGGAGAAACTCGGTGTAAGGGTATGTCTGTCCCGTACAGGCGTGGTAGCGGGCCCCGGTGGAGGCTTCCTGCAGCGAATGCTGCTGCCCTTCAAACTGGGGCTGGGCGGCAAGCTTGGAAGTGGCCGCCAGTATATGCCCTGGGTGCACAGAGACGACGTTGTCGCCGCCCTGGTCTGGATGCTGGAAAACGAACAGGCTCGCGGCCCCTACAATGTCGTCAGCCCTGCACCGGCAACAAACGCTGAATTTACCAGGGCGCTGGCACGGGTACTGGGCCGGCCTGCGATACTGCCTGCGCCTGCATTCGCATTAGAGTTGATGCTGGGGGAAATGGCCCGGCTGTTGCTCACCGGCCAACGAGCGGTTCCGGCGAGACTGGAAAAAGAAGGATTCGGGTTCAAGTACCCGGAGTTAGCGGCTGCCCTGCAAGAAAGCGTGAAATGAATTTTTATGAAAAAAAGCGTTGACAGGCCCAAGGCCCTTACTTAATATACGCGCCACCTCGACGAGGCAAGCTTTTGAAAACGTTGCGTCCCCTTCGTCTAGTGGCCTAGGACTCCGCCCTTTCACGGCGGCAACAGGGGTTCGAACCCCCTAGGGGACGCCAATTTTTCCAAGCTTGATAGCACCCGAAGGTGCTATCCGCTATGACTTCCGTGATGGTGTTTGCCAACGCCTTTCCCTCCATGGTGCTTCTGGTCTTTTACAATAAAGACGGCAACACCAACGAAGAATCCGACCATCAGCAAAACCGTTACAATACCTGCGATTACAACTGCGTCCATATACATAGCTGTTCTCCCGCTAAGTTTCCAATTCGACTGAACTCAGATTACGCCCACCCCTCCCTGGCTGTATTGATCTACATCAAGCCCGAAACACCGTTGCAAGAAGTGTCAAACTGAGACCTCTTCCAGCTATTTTCCCAATTTTTTCCTGCGTTTGCAGAGCGCTTGTCATCATCTGTTGCTATAGTCGAACTCAAGGAAGCCGGGCGTAACACCTTCACCAGAAAACGGCTCACTGCGCCTGGTTATATCGAATACTTCACGGAGTGGCTCGGTCACAGAAATGACAGACTTTACATCACGTCTGAAACGGATTCGTACCACCTCTCCACTTTCCATCAGGCTCCTTGCGTGGATCCTGCTCTTCAGCTCGGCTTTCACACTGCTGGCTTCGGGCATCCAGATCTATTCCGACTATCGCCAGGACATCCACAAGATCAAACAACGGCTGAGCGTGATTGAAGCTGGCTACTCCTCAAGCCTTGCACGCAGCTTATGGGCCCTTGACCAGAAATCATTGCAAACCCAGATGGAAGGCATTCTCAGCCTGCCGGATATCGACCACCTTCGGTTACGGATAGAGCCGGGGTCAGAACTGGTCATGGGCGCGCTACCCTCAGGCAGCGACATGCTCAGTCAAAGCTTTGACCTGACCTACAGAGATGATGAAAATTTCAATCTGGGCAGGATAACTGTCACCGCAGGTCTCAACCGGGTGTATGAAGAACTCCGGCGCCGTGTCGGCTTTATTATTGCCACCCAGTTCCTGACCATTTTCTTTATCTCCATCCTGATTCTGTGGATCTTCCAGCACCTGGTAACCCGTCACCTAACCGCCATGGCCGGCTACACCCGGGACCTGTCCCTGAAGACCCTGTCTCGCCCGCTGAAACTGGAACGCCCGGACACACCAGCCAACCGCAGGGATGAACTAGGCCTGGTTACCACCGCCATTAACGAGATGCGGGAGCGGCTGAATGAAGACCTTGTTCGCCGTGAGCGTGATGCTGCTGACATACTCAAGTTTTCGCAGGCTATAGAGCAAAGTCCGTCGTCGGTGTTGATCTGCGACCGGCAGTGGCACATCGAGTATGCCAACCAGAAATTCAGCCAGCTGACCGGCTACAGTCCGGATGACATCATTGGCAAACACCCTTCTGCACTCATTGAAAATTCCATGAACAGTAGAGACGCCACACACCTCTGGCAGGCTGTGCGTCTGCAGGTAAAAAGGGTTGGCGTATGGCAAGGTGAAGTTAACAGCGCCCGGCGTAATGGCGAACGCTACTGGGAGCAGTTAGTGGTTACCCCCATCAAGGACAGTAACGGTGAAACCACCGGTTACCTGATTCTGGGCGAAGACATCAGTATACGAAAACGCTATGAGCAACAGCTGTTGAGGCAGGCCAATTACGACGTGCTCACCGGCTTGCCTAACCGGATGCTTGCACTGGACCGCCTAAAACTTGCCATAGCCCAGGCGCGCAGGGATAAAACCCAGGTAGGCGTAATGTTCCTCGACCTGGATAACTTCAAGCATATTAACGACACTCTGGGCCACGACGCCGGCGACACCCTGTTGATTGAAGCCGCCAAGCGGGTCTCCAGCTGCCTGCGTGGTACGAGCACCGTTGCCCGCCTTGGGGGCGACGAGTTTCTGGTGGTGCTGCCAAGCCTGACCGGGCCGGATGCCGCCTGCCAGGTTGCCGAACGTATTCTCAAAACCTTCTCTACCCCGTTCGTTCTGGGCGGACAGGAAGTCTTTGTCACCACCAGCATCGGGATCGCCACCTTCCCACAGGATTCGGATAACAGCGGCAATTTACTCCAGCACGCTGACGCAGCGATGTATGAAGCCAAACACAAGGGCAAAAGCGCTTATTGCCGCTTCACCCCTGAATTAACCGAAGTCTCCCATGAGCGCTTGCAGATGGAATCCTATATGCGCAAGGCCATGGAGCTTGGAGAATTCGAGCTGCATTACCAGCCGATTATTGACACTGGTTCCGGCAAAATTGTGTCAGCCGAAGCGCTCCTGCGCTGGAACAATCCGGCCCTGGGCATGATCGTACCGGACCGGTTCATTCCCCTGGCCGAGGAAACGGGCCTGATTATCCCCATTGGCGAATGGGTGATACAGGAAGCCTGCAAAGCTGCCTGTAACTGGCAAGCCCTCACCTCCCAGCGGATTGGCGTTGCGGTGAACGTTTCGCCCCGCCAGTTCCGGGACCCCGGTTTTATTGGCGCGGTTATGTCGGCCCTTGAGGTCAGCGGCCTGAGCCCCGAACTACTGGAGCTGGAAATTACCGAGCGGCTCATTCTGGACAACTCTATTGAAACTGCCGACATCCTCCGTCAACTGGATCGTTCTGGTATTCGGCTGTCAGTGGACGATTTCGGCACCGGATACTCGGCACTCAGCTACCTGAAAAGCTACCCCTTTGATACCCTCAAGATTGACAAGTCCTTTATCCAGGATGTGCTAACCGAGACGGAAGATGCGTCTCTGGTTCGGGCCATTATCACCATGGCTCACAGCCTGGGCCTGAAGGTGGTCGCAGAAGGGGTTGAAGCCGAAGCACAGACCCACTTTCTGAAAGAGGAACACTGCGATTATTCTCAGGGTTTCTTTTACAGCACTCCGCTCTCTGAGCAGGACTTCATCCAGTGGCTCGACTCCAGCGATCGGGCCACTCCATAGAACCAATATGGCGAGAATATGGAAGAATCTATTCTGGTTGTGAACTGCGGCAGCTCCTCCCTGAAACTGGCATTATTTGGCGGCCAGAACCGTAAAATTGCCTCGGCCCTGGCAGAAAAGCTCAATAACGACGACGCCTTTGCCCGCATTAGCGGCGACGACCAACCGGTCAGGCTCCCGGCTGGCGCCACGCATGAGCAGGCCTTGCAGGCACTGGTGCACGAATTCCGCGAACGGCAGCTGATGAAGGCCGCCCCCAAAGCCATCGGGCACCGGGTAGTACACGGCGGAGAAACCTTCCGGGAAGCCGTACTGGTAGACGACGCCACCGAAGACGGTATCGAAGCCTGTGCGGAGCTGGCGCCCCTGCATAACCCGGTTAACCTTGCCGGCATTCGCGCCATGCGTGCGCTTTTCCCGGACCGCCCCCACGTAGTGGTGTTTGATACCGCCTACCACCACACCCTGCCGGAGCGGGCGTATCGCTACGCCCTACCGGAACATTGCTACACGGAGTGGGGTATCCGCCGATATGGTTTCCACGGCACCAGCCATTATTTCATGGCCCGGGAAGCCGCACGTCTTCTGGGCAAGACACCGGCCACCACTTCGGTGATTTCCGCTCATCTGGGCAACGGTTGCAGCATTACCGCCATTCGTGACGGGCTGAGCGTAGACACCAGCATGGGGTTAACCCCCCTTGAGGGCCTTGTGATGGGCACCCGCAGTGGTGATGTTGACCCCGGTCTGTTCGACTATCTGGCGGCCCGGGGCATCAGCGCTGCTGAAGCCCACCGCATGCTCAATAACGACAGCGGCTTGCTGGGCTTGTCCGGTCAGACTAACGACATGAGATCCCTGTGCGAGCTTGCCGACCACGGCCATAAGCCATCCAAGCTGGCGATTGATGTGTTCTGCTTCCGACTTGCCCGCTACGTAGGTGCTATGACCGCCTCCCTGCCCAGCCTCGATGGCCTGGTATTTACCGGAGGCATCGGTGAGAACAGCCCCCGCATCCGGAAAGAAACCGTCAAGCACCTTGGCTTGCTGGGCATCGAGCTGGACCCTGAGCTGAACAAAAACCACGGCCGGATAAGTGATGGCCGAATTGATAGCCCGGATTCACGCTTCCCGGTGTTGGTGATTCCCACCGACGAAGAACTGGTTATCGCCCAGGAAGCCGCACGACTGGCTTCCGCCTGAAGAACCAAACCCGAAAGATCACAGGACCCAAAATGGCAAAAAGTCTTTTTATCGCGCCCACCTCCATGGAATCCGGCCTTACCTCGGTTTGCCTGGGATTGCTCCGTGCCCTGGAGCGGAAAGGCGTCAGCGTTGGTTTCTACAAGCCTTTCAGCCAGTCTGTGCACCGTGGTGAAGCTATCCATAACGAAGGCCGAGACTCATCAACGGCATTTGTGACCGCCAGCAGTCATCTGCGGCCACCCGCTCCTATTCCCCTGAAAGAGGCACAACAGCTGCTGAACCGGGGTAAGGCCGACCTGCTCCTGGAAAACATCGTCGGCGAGTACCAGAAAGTCGCCAGGGATGTGGATGTGGTGATTATCGAAGGCCTGGTGCCAGACCGCAGTGAAGCCTACATCGCCCGGTTAAACGTTGAAGTAGCGCGAAATCTCGGCTCCGAAGTGATCCTGGTCAGCTCCCCGAGAACCTGCAGCGCAGCAGAACTTGATGACGAACTCGACTTTTCCGCCCGGCTGTTTACCGAGCCTCAAGACCCGGACGTGATTGCCGTAATCCTCAACAAGGTAGGCGCACCGGAAAAGTCCGGCATGACGCTTTACGATCACCAGCCAGCAAAAGGTGAGGCGATTGATTACCGTTCAGCCTGCAAGGTGTTCACCTCTGGCCGTTTCCACCTGCTGGCGGAGATACCCTGGCAGCCTCACCTGCTGGCGCCCCGGGTATCAGACGTGGCGCGGGAGCTGGGTGTTCCGGTATTGAACGAAGGCCAGATGCATAGCCGCCGGGTACAGAAAGTTTCCGTCTGCGCCCGCTCGATCCGCAATATGACAGAGACCCTGAGACCGGGCACCCTGATGGTAACGCCGGGGGACCGCGAAGACATCGTGGTCACCACGGCCCTTGCAGCCTTGAACGGCGTACCGCTGGCGGGCCTGATGCTTACCGGCGGGCTTATGCCTGACGACCGGGTAATCGACCTGTGCCGCCGTGCACTCGATACCGGCCTGCCGGTGCTCAGCTCGAAGGCCAATACCTACGAAACCGCACACATGCTCGCAAACCTTTCGACCGGAATCCCGATTGATGACCCGGAACGAATCGGAGAGGCCATGGAGTCGGTAGCCACCCGCGTAGACACAGACTGGCTTCAGGAACACCTTAAAGTTCAACGCCAGAGCAGGCTGTCACCACCGGCGTTCCGTTACCAGTTGTCTGAGCGAGCCAGGGCCGCCAATAAGCGCATCGTGTTGCCGGAAGGCTGCGAGCCCAGAACGGTGCACGCCGCCATTATCTGCCACCAGCGCAAGCTGGCACGGTGCGTCCTGATTGGAGACCCCCAGGAGATCCGCTCGGTAGCCGAAGCCCAGGGACTGGCATTCCCGGAAGACCTGGAAATTATTGAGCCAGCGTCTGTGCGTAGCCGCTATATTGCGCCCATGGTGGAATTCAGGAAACACAAAGGCCTGACCGACGAGATGGCCGAAGCCATGCTCGAAGACAACGTGGTGCTCGGCACTATGATGGTCGCCATGGATGAGGCCGATGGGCTGGTATCCGGCGCCATTCACACCACCGCCAACACCGTGCGCCCTGCCCTGCAGCTGATCAAAACCCACGACAGTGCCAAGGTGGTGTCGTCAGTGTTCTTTATGCTGCTGCCGGAACAGGTGCTGGTTTATGGTGACTGCGCCATCAACCCGGACCCGAATGCCGAGGAACTGGCCGACATTGCCATTCAGAGCGCCGAATCGGCAGAGGCCTTCGGTATCGAGCCCGTGGTTGCCATGATCAGCTACAGTACCGGTGAATCCGGCAGCGGTCAGGACGTAGAGAAGGTTCGGGAAGCCACCCGGATTGCCAGGGAACGCCGCCCGGATCTGCTGATAGACGGCCCCCTGCAATACGACGCTGCCGCCATTGAAAGCGTAGGTAAATCGAAAGCGCCGAACAGTAAGGTAGCCGGTAAGGCAACGGTGTTCGTATTCCCGGACCTGAATACCGGAAATACCACCTACAAGGCCGTACAGCGAAGTGCCAACGTAGTCAGTGTCGGCCCGATGCTGCAGGGGCTCAGAAAACCGGTGAATGACCTTTCACGGGGTGCGCTGGTAGAAGATATCGTCTTTACCATTGCCCTGACGGCCGTTCAGGCCCGGCAGGTGGAAGATGCGGGAGTGGCCTGAGCCACTCCCGGTTTAGCGAAGGACGAGCAATGGAGGGGCTGGCAAATCAGCGTTTAACGCTTTTTTGCCGGACTTTCTTGACCTGACGACCTTTCTTGAGGTCGTTGTCTTTTTTGACCTTCTGCCGGGGCGTCATTCGATCCACCTTATTGGCGAACGGATTCTCACCGGATTTAAACTCGAAACGTATGGGTGAGCCCACTACTTTCAGCACTTTGCGGAAGGTATTCTCCAGATAGCGCTTGTAAGCCCCTGGCAGCGAATCAACCTGATTGCCATGCACCACAATCACCGGCGGATTGGAGCCGCCCTGGTGAGCATAGCGCAGCTTGATACGGCGGCCATGCACCATCGGTGGCTGATGCTGAGCGACCGCATCCTCCAGGATGGCAGTCAGCCTGTTGGTGGGCCACTTCGACATCGCGGACTCATAGCAGGCCTGGACAGACTCATACATTGAGCCAACACCGGTACCGTGCAGGGCCGAGATATAATACTTGTCAGCGTAATCCAGAAACTCCAGGCGGCGAGCCACCTGCTCTTTCACCTTGCTTCGGTCTTCCGGGTCCATGCCGTCCCATTTGTTCACGGCAATCACCAGTGAACGGCCGGCATCCAGCACAAAGCCAATCAGGTGCATATCCTGGTCTACCAGGCCTTCGCGGGCGTCGATAACCAGAATCACCACATGGGCGTCGTCGATAGCCTGAAGGGTCTTGATGATGGAGAACTTCTCCACCACTTCACGAACGTTTTTGCGGCGACGCACTCCGGCAGTATCAATCAGGGTGTATTGCTCCCCATGACGCTCGTAGGGAATGTAAACACTGTCACGGGTGGTGCCCGGCATGTCGAAGACCACCACACGGTCTTCGCCCAGCATCCGGTTTACCAAGGTCGACTTGCCAACGTTGGGCCGGCCTACCACACCAATACGGATGCCCGGATAACGATCTGCCCGATCCTGCTCCTCAGGATCCACAGGCTCCGGCAGCAGGGTTTCCAACAACGTCCGGATACCCCGGTTATGGGCTGCAGCGATCGCGAACGTGGATTGAAAGCCCAGGCTATAGAAATCCGCAGCGGCTACATCCGGGTCCTGGCCATCGGTCTTGTTAACCACCAGGTGGGCCTGCTTGCCGGAACGACGCAGATGGTCTGCGATTATTTCATCGCCGGCGGTCAGCCCTGCCCGGCCGTCTACCAGGAACAGCACAATATCGGCTTCGTCGATAGCCTGCAGTGACTGCCTTGCCATCTCCGCATCGAGGCCAACTTCATCACCGGTCAGGCCGCCGGTGTCAATTACGATAAATTTCTGCCCTTCATAATGACCTTCCCCGTACTTTCTGTCGCGGGTAAGGCCCGGAAAATCCGCCACAAGCGCATCCCGGGAACGAGTCATCTGGTTGAACAGGGTAGACTTTCCAACGTTCGGGCGGCCTACCAGGGCTATTACTGGGATCATAAGTGTCTGCTATGCAAAGAAAACAGAAACCCGGCCTTGGCCGGGTAAATTCGCGGGGCTGTCAGTCGTCCTGCTCAAGCCTGAGCACAGACAGTTTGCCGCCATTACCAAAAACCAGCAG
>CAYUNQ010000083.1:0-9982 GCA_964446185.1 uncultured Marinobacter sp.
CCGGCTGTTCGTCCATGGTTTCGAACACGTCGTAGGCGGCGGCCACACCCTTCTGAATCTTGGCGTGCACCGAAGTTACCTGGCGGATCGGCTTGGCCATGGTGGTTGCTGCAGTAATGAAGGCGACCAGTTGTCCGGTGGTCATATCACCGCGAATTTCCGGGGCCAGCATGGTCCAGACCAGGGCCGCAATGGCAATCGCCACCAGCACCTGGATCACCGGCACACTGATGGCCTGGGTAGAAGCCATTTTCAGGCTCTGCTTCAGGTTGCGCTCGCTGACATCGCGGAAACGCTCCCGCTCGTAGTCTTCGCCACCAAAGGTACGCACCACCCGGTAACCGGTGATGGACTCCGAGGCCACGTGGGTAATATCACCCATGGAGCCCTGAATGCGCTTGCTGATCCGGCGGAAGCGTTTACTGGCATAGCTGACCACGAATCCGATCACCGGCCCGACGGTGAGGAACACCAGGGTCAGTTTCCAGTTGGTATACAGCATGAAGCCCAGCAAGCCGACAATGGTCAGGCCTTCGCGCAGGGTAATGGTGATGGCATTGGTAGCCGCTTCCGCCACCTGCTCCACGTTGAACGTCAGCTTGGACACCAGCCGGCCAGCGGCGTTGTCGTCGAAGTAACGGGATGGCAGGGTCATCAGCCGGTCAAAGACATCGTTACGCAGGGCGTTGATGACATTACGGCCCACATAGCTGATGAAATACTGACTGAAGAAGGTGCCCAGGCCGCGCAGGGCAAACACACCAACGATCAGGCCGGTCAGGAGCATCCGGTTCTGGTCGGTGGGGTTTTCAATGGCGGTGATCACATACTCCATGGCGGCCGCCATACCGGTAGACGCCGCCGCATAGATAATGTTGCCCAATACTGCCAGCGAAAACGCCAGCCAGAACGGCTTCACATAGCTCAGCAGGCGTTTGTAGGTGGACCAGCTTCCAGCGGGAGGAGGAGTCAGCAGTTGTGGCTTTGGATCCATCACGGACTCTCAGCCTCCCGCTCTGTGGTTATGCTCAGCTTGGCAAACCCCAGGCGGCCGGCCACATCCATGGCGCGTACTACGTACTCGTGAGGGGTTCTGGCATCTGCCGTGATGATAAACGGCAGGCTGCTGTCGCCCTCAGCCAGTTCCCTGACACCCCGCTCAAGGGTCTCGCGACGGTTATTGACCAGCGTCCTGTCATTCAGGATGTACTGGCCTTCGGCATTGATCACCACGTCAATCTGGTGCACTTCAGACGGCGTTGCCGGATCACCACTGGCTTGCGGCAATTCCACTTCCAGGTGGCTTTCCCGGGTGAATGTGGTGGATACCATAAAGAAAATCAGCAGCAGGAACACCACGTCGATCAGTGGCGTCAGGTCTACCCCGACTTCCTGACTTCTCTGGCGCTTGAACTTCACGGTGTTCAGGCTCCTTCCACGTCGATTTCACGGTCGCCATGAACCACTTCCACCAGTTTGATGGCCTCTTGCTCCATGTTAACCACCAGCTCATCAACGCGGCGGATGAAATAACGGTGGCAGATCAGCGCCGGAATGGCCACGCTCAGGCCGGCCGCAGTGGTAATCAGCGCTTCTGAAATACCACCGGCCAGGTTACCGGCGTTGCCCACGCCTGCCAGCTGGATCTCTGCGAATACCTTGATCATACCGATGACCGTACCCAGCAGACCAAGCAGTGGCGTAATGGTAGCGATGGTGCCCAGCGGGTTCAGAAAGCGCTCAAGTTCGTGAATAACCTGGCTGGCTTCGTGCTCAATGCTTTCTTTCATGACCTCCCGGCCATGCTTGGCGTTAATCAGGCCGCCAGCCAGAATCCGGCCCAGGGGAGAGGAGCCCTGAAGGGCTTTAAGTTTGCGCCCGTTCAGCTCTTTCTTCTTGATCCAGCGCCAGAGCTCGTTGATCGATTGAGGAGGCGCAACGCGGGAAGCCCGCAAGGTCCAGAATCGTTCCAGGACGATGGCAAGGGCCAGAATAGAACATGCAACAATAGGCACCATCAGGATGCCACCGGCTTTCAACAGCTCGAACACGCTTGATCTCCCTGATTAATTACAAGCCGCGCTACTTTAGCATAGCTGCCGGTGCTGGCCACACCCGGAATGTCACGGTATTTTACATTGGTCACGGGCAAGGCCCTGAGCGGCTATCCAGAACGGTGCCGAGCGCCTTGTTTCCGCAATCTCTGGGCCTGAACCGGTAAATCTGATCACCACCTGGCCCGAACAGGCGGTATTCAGCCCGTCAGCCTCCACCGCGCGGTATCGGGCCGTAACTTCCGGGTGGGGGTGCCCGAAGCGATGGCGGTAGCCGGCGGTGTAGATAACCAGATCCGGCTTCACGGCTTCGACCCACCGGCCAGATGATGACGTTTTGCTGCCATGGTGGGGTGCCAGTACCACACGGTAGCCGGCACTGGCATCAAACCAGTCCAGTGCGGGATCGGCCAGCATGCGCGCCTCAACCCTGTCGCTGATGTCGCCAGTCAGCCAGACGTCGACAGCGGATGGACCATGGCTGATCCGCAACACGCAGGAGGCATCGTTACCCGGCTTACTGCTCGGGGACTGCCAGAACTGCATAACAACATCATCCCAGTGAACAGACTCCTGCAGACAGCCTTCAACGGGCATGCTGCCGTCAATCCGGGCCGCCAGCACACCGGCTTCACCGCTGGAGATTCGGCCCACCTCGAGGGCATCCAGCAGCACCTGCAGGCCACCGGCATGGTCGTTATCAGCATGGCTGATCACCAGCTGATCGATACGGCGAATGCCCAAAGCCCTCATGCCCGGCACCAGGACCGATTCGGCTGCAGAAAACACACCTTTGACCTCCGGCCCGGTGTCGTAAAGCAACACCTTATTGCCAACCCTGACCAGGACAGACAGCCCTTGCCCGACATCCATTACCCGGACCTCCGGAGCGGGGACAGAGGCATTCCCCCGCTCCGGCTGCTGCATTCCGAGAGCCCCCCAGAGCGCAATCACAACCAGCGCCAGGGTCCGGAAGTAAGGGATCGGAACCCGCAACGCCAGCAGAACCAGCACCGTAAGCAGCCCGAACCTCACCACCCGGCCCTCGGCAGCTGCCACTGATGGCTGCCCCTGAACCCATTCCAGCCAGACCCAGAGTGCGGTCAGCACTGAATCCATCAGCGAGCCCGCCAGACCGGCCAGCACGCCGCCCGATACCATAGCCAGCAATGCTCCAATGAACAGAACTGGCATAACCACCAGAGACACCCACGGAATTGCCACCAGATTGGCCAGCAATCCCGCCAGCGGCTGCCCCTGACCAAACTGCACCAGAACCGGCCATAAGCCGGCAAACACTGCAAGCTGTGCCAGCACCAATCCTTTCAGCCATCCCGGCCCGGCCACTCTGCCTGCAAACACCAGCAGCAACACTGCAACAGCCGTAAAGGAAAGCCAGAACCCCTGATCAAGCGGTGCGAAGGGGTCCATTAGCAGTACGGCTGACAGCGCCAGCAAAAACGGCTGCCAGGCACTGCCCTGACGAGCTAACAACAGGTACCAGCCACCGGCAATCACCATAATCAGCGCGCGCCGGGTCGGTACGGTAAAGCCCGCCAGTAAGGCGTACATCAAACTGCACAACACCACCAGCACAAAAACGGCCGCTCTCGACTGGTGCCCGGTCATAAGCCCGGCTGGCACCAGCAAGGTCAGCCTGCGCCCAAGCAAACCAACGCCCACCGCCACCAGCCCCAGGTGCAAACCCGATATCGCCACCAGGTGGATAGTTCCCGTCGCCCTGAGCGTCTCCCAGTGGCCGGCCTCCAGGTTTCCACGGTTGCCTATCAACAACGACTCAACAAGAGGAAATTGCCGGGCGCGGCCAAACCACTGCTCAACAGTTCTCGCCGCCTCCTGGTGCCAGAACCGGTACCGACACTCCAGAGTGCAGGCCAGAGCTGGCTCGGGCATCGCGGACTTGACACTGCCGGTGGCCCTGAAGCCGTGCCTGAACAACCAGCTTTCATAGCGAAAACCCGCGTCGTTCAGGTTGCCGTGGGGCCGCTTGAGCACCACATCAAGACGAAGGCGGTGGTCCGGCAAGCTGCGCCCTTCCTGGCCGTACCATGCGAGACGCAGCTTATCCGGAAGCCTGGTGCCGTCCGGAAGTTTTGGCAGGCCATGCCAATGGCGGACACAGAAATCGAACCGAAGACTGCCGAAACTGCCAGGCTGGGGAAGACTACAGACCATACCGGACACAGACACCCGCTCACCTTCAAGGTCGGCGGGGAGGCGCTCACCTAACCTCGACTCAGCATGCCAGCTCGCCCACGCCAGCCCGGCCAGGCAACAGCACACGGGCAGCCACAGCCGAACAAGCCTGCACCCGCGCCACGGCCTGAGGATCAGGACCACCGCAGCAATAAGCACAAGCAGCCATGGATAAGGTGGCAAGAGTGTCTGCCAATACAGTAAGATAACGCCGCAAGAGAAGGCGACCATGCAAGGGGCGGCCAATGCAGCTTTTGCACTTACACGGCCGGTAAGAACTTTTCCGGACACTCCTTGTCCTCCTCTGGTATAAGCTGACAATCTCCATTTGTCAGTGGTGTTTCACAGCAACGCAACAGGCCGAACTGCCAATGCCGAAGAAGTTCATGAAACGGTATTTGCCCACTCCTGAGAAAGTGCGAGCCATGCGTTCCCTGCACTTTCTGGGCGATATCCTCCATGAACCCAACCTCTGGCACATAAACCGGCACTGCGTTGCCAGGGCCTTTCTGGTGGGCGTCTGGTTCTGTTTAATCCCGATGCCGTTCCAGATGCTGGCCGCCGCATTCTGCGCCATCTGGATCAACGCCAACCTGCCACTCTCTGTGGCGCTGGTATGGATCAGCAACCCGCTGACCATGCCTCCACTGTTCTATTTCAACTACAAGGTAGGAGCCTGGCTGCTGGACCGCCCGGTGCTGGCCTTCGAATTCGAACTGTCCCTGGACTGGATCAGCAACCGGCTGGCGGATATCGGCATCCCGCTCTACCTGGGCTCACTGGTTACCGCAACCATCTCCGGCTGCCTGGCTTATCTGGCCATACAGTACCTCTGGCGCCGCAAGATCCGCACCGACTGGCAGCAAAGGCGTGCTACCAGAAGAGCCCTCCGGGCGCCTGGCAATCAGGCCTCCTGAATCAGCCTGCCCTGTTCCAGACGCAACACCCGCCCCAGACTGCGCGCCATAGACATATCGTGGGTCACCACAATGAAAGCGATTCCGGACTGATCTCTCAGCTCCTCAATCAGTGCCCGGACGCCCTCTCCGGTATGCTGGTCAAGGTTGCCCGTGGGCTCGTCCATCAGTACACATTCCGGTTCGTTCACCAACGCCCGGGCAATGGCCACCCGCTGACGCTCACCACCAGACAATTCCCCCGGTTTATGACGCATCCGCTCCGCCAGCCCAACCCGCTCCAGCAGGGCTTCGGCTTTCTGCCGGGCCTTGGCCAGAGTATGACCACCCAGCGCGCAGGGCATCATCACGTTTTCCAGTGCTGTAAACTCCGGCAACAGGTGATGGAACTGGTAAACAAAGCCAAGATGCCGGTTGCGGAAACGGGCGCGGCCCGCTTCGGACAACTGATGGATATTCTGGCCGCAGATCTCGATCTTGCCTGATGACGGCCGGTCCAGGCCGCCAAGCAAATTCAGCAAGGTGGTTTTGCCGGCACCGCTGCTACCCACAATCGCGACAGTCTCCCCGGGTGTTACCTCCAGTGAAATATCCGAAAAGATCGTCAGCTTCTCAGGGCCCTCGCTGTAGGTACGGGTGACTTGTCGGCAATCGATGACCAGGGGCTTCTGGGCCCCGCTCGCGTTGACTTCACTCATAGCGCAAGGCCTCCGCCGGTTCGACCCGCGACGCACGCCAGGCCGGATAAATGGTTGCCAGCAGACTCATAGCCAGGCCGGCACCACTGATAATAAACACATCCTGCCACTGCAAATGCGACGGCAGATAGCTGATAAAATACACATCGGCACTCAGGAACTGATGCCCCAGGGTAGTTTCAAGCCAGGCGATCAGGCCGCTGATATTGAGCGCGCCCAGCACCCCCAACGCAGTGCCCACCAGCGTACCGAATATCCCGATAATCGCCCCCTGAATAATGAAAATGCGCATAATCCGGCCCGGAGTCGCCCCCATGGTTCGGAGAATGGCGATATCCGCAGTTTTGTCGGTGACCACCATCACCAGGGTGGAAACAATGTTGAAGGCCGCCACTGCCACAATGAACATAAGCAGCAGGCCAATCATGGTTTTCTCCATGCGAATAGCCTGAAACAGGTTCCCGTGGGTACGGGTCCAGTCAGAAACGTAGTAAATACCACCCAGCTCCCGGGCAATCTGGTTGACCACCCGGGGCGCGGCAAACAGGTCATCCACCAGTAAACGTACGCCTTCGGCTTTACCACCGGTTCGCATCAACCGGGCCGCGTCGTCCATGTGGATCAACGCGTAGTTGCCATCAAGCTCGGCCCCCACACTGAAGATACCCTTGACCGTGAATCGCTTGAGCCGGGGCAACACGCCCGCCGGGGTTACCGAAGCTTCCGGCAACACTACTGTAACCTTGTCACCCACGGCCAGCCGCAAACTGTTTGCCATTAGCCGACCAATAATAATGCCGAACTCTCCGGGTTTCAGATCGTCCAGCCCGCCTTCTACGAAATGGTTCTCGATGATCGAAACCGAGGCTTCTTCGTCCGGAAGAATCCCGCTAAGCATCACGCCACGCACGTTGCCGCCGCCGGTGACCATGCCCTGCCCCTGTATAAACGGCGCAGCGGCCAGAACCCGGGGGTGTTCCTGTACCAGGCGATCAATCTGCTCCCAGTCTTCCAGAGGACCGTTGGCGCCCTGAATGGTGGCGTGGGGAACCATGCCCAGAATTCTCTGCTTGAGCTCCCGGTCGAAACCGTTCATCACCGACAACACAATGATCAGCACGGCCACACCGAGCATAAGACCAATCATAGAGGTGAGTGATATGAAGGATATAAAGTGATTGCGCCGTTTGGCGGCCGTGTATCGCAGGCCAATATAGAACGATAAGGGTCTGAACATTAGGAGGTGCCTGTCGCCACTTTCAGAGGGGTAAATGCCGCCGCATTATCGCCTCTGATCAAAATGAGTTGCAACTGCACCTCCGGGCACAGGGCGCCGGAAGATTGGCCGAAAATTGACACCAGTGTGATCCAATGGCTGAAAAGACCGCGTCAAACCGGATAAACTCGCGAAAATATACTGACTTTTGCTAATATTTTCGGGATATTACGTTTTATACACATTCAGCAGACACACCCCAGCATTCCGGCATCAGTGGAGAAGCACGCTATGAACAACAAACGGAACCTGATCACTGCCGTTACCCTGGCCGCAGCCCTGACTGCTGCATCCCTGCCCCAGGCCCATGCCGAGCAACTGGTCATTCCGGTCGGCAGCCAGGCTGATCGCAGCGCTGTGGCACTGCCCGCCAACGGCACAACCGGTGATTCCGTCCGCAACCGCTGGGGTGCCCCCTCAGAAATCCGTGGCCCTGTGGGTGAGCCCCCCATCACCCAGTGGCACTACCAGGATTTCGTGGTTTACCTGGAACACAACCGGGTTATCCATGCAGTGATGAAACGCGGCAAATAACCGGTAGCGGGCAAAACGCCAAGTTTTCGCTGCGCATGTCCTGACGTTGCCTTAGCGGTCAGATAGAATGACTGCTTTTTGCGAAACAAGGTGGCAGAGAACAGTGACTTCCAGACGAGTGTTGCCTGCGGAATGGGCACCCCAGAGCGCAGTAATGTTGACCTGGCCTCATCCGGGGACCGACTGGGCCCGGATGATGACCGATACCGAGCGAGTGTTCCTGGATATTGCCAAAGCCGTATTGCGCTTTGAGCACCTGCTGATCAGCTGCGAATACGTAGCCCGCCTGCAAAAACTCGGGCAAGAGCTGAACCAGTACGCCGAGGACAACAACCTGCCCGGCCGGGTGGTCACCGTGCCCGCTCCCGCCAACGACACCTGGGCCCGGGACCACGGTCCCATCACGGTTACCGGCGATGATGGCACAGTCCTTCTGGATTTCAGCTTTAATGCCTGGGGCGGCAAGTTTCCGTGGGAAAAAGACAACGCCCTGAACCGGCACCTGGCCAACGCCGGTGTATTCGGCACCAC
This sequence comes from uncultured Marinobacter sp., assembly GCA_964446185.1. Classification (GTDB taxonomy): domain Bacteria; phylum Pseudomonadota; class Gammaproteobacteria; order Pseudomonadales; family Oleiphilaceae; genus Marinobacter. The sequence continues at coordinate 8,228 of CAYUNQ010000083.1, forward strand.
GCCGATGCAAGCGGTGGATCTTGTGCTCGAAGGCGGCTCCATTGAATCCGACGGCCAGGGCACGATTCTGGCCACCAGCGAATGCCTGCTGACCCCCACCCGCAACCCGGACCTTGATCGCTCAGACATCGAGCAGCGGCTCTCCGGATTACTGGGGGCAAGTCGTATCCTGTGGCTCAACCACGGCTACCTGGCCGGTGACGATACCGACAGCCACATCGACACCCTGGCCCGCTTCTGTGCTGCAGACCACATCTGTTACGTGGCCTGCCCGGATGTCGCAGACGAGCACTACAGCGCCCTGGCCGCCATGGAAGAAGAGCTGCAGGAATTCCGCCAGCAGGACGGCACCCCCTATAAGCTGACCGCACTGCCCTGGCCCGATGCCATTTACGACGAAGACGGCGAGCGCCTGCCCGCTACCTACGCCAACTTCCTGATCATTAACGATGCGGTTCTGTTGCCGGTCTACGATGTGCCGCAAGATCCGGACGCTATCCGCATCATGGGCGAGATCTTCCCGGATCGGGAAATCATCGCTATCAACTGCCGCCCCCTGATCCACCAGCATGGCAGCCTGCACTGTGTCACCATGCAGATTCCTGCCGGAGTTGTCGCCCTATGACCCAGCTGAAAATCGCTGCTATCCAGCAAAAGTGCAGTAACGACAAGGCGGCCAGTCTGGCCACGTCTGAAAAACTGGTTCGGGAAGCCGCCGGCGGTGGCGCCCAACTGGTGGTACTGCAGGAACTGCACGCCACCCTGTATTTTTGCCAGACCGAAGACACCGCCGTTTTCGAACTCGCCGAACCCATTCCCGGCCCCACCAGCAACCGCCTGTCGGAACTGGCCAAAGAACTGGGCATAGTGCTGGTAGGCTCTATTTTCGAGCGCCGGATGAACGGGGTGTACCACAACACCTCGGTGGTGTTTGAAACCGACGGTAGCCTGGCCGGTATTTATCGCAAGATGCACATCCCGGACGACCCGGGCTTCTACGAAAAATTCTATTTCACCCCGGGCGATGCTCGCTTCAACAACGGCGACAGCGGCTTCACACCTATCAGCACGTCCGTTGGCAAGCTGGGCGTATTGGTATGCTGGGACCAGTGGTACCCGGAAGCCGCCCGCCTGATGGCACTGGCCGGCGCAGATATCCTGATTTATCCCACCGCCATCGGCTGGGATATTACCGACCAAGCCGACGAACAGGCCCGCCAGCTTGAAGCCTGGGTAACCGTTCAACGGGGCCACGCCGTGGCCAACAACCTGCCGGTGGTTGCGCCCAACCGGGTAGGCACTGAACCGGACCCTTCCGGCCAGGGTGACGGCATTCTCTTCTGGGGCAACAGTTTTATCTGCGGACCCCAGGGCGAATTCCTCGCCCGGGCCGATGACCACAGTGAATGCATTCTGACCGCTACGCTGGATCGAAGCCGGACTGAATCCGTCAGGCGTATCTGGCCGTATCTTCGGGATCGGCGCATTGATGCCTATGAAGACATTCTCAAACGGGTACGGGACTGAGGCCTGCATGAAACAGAAAATGGACAGCGTGGTTGCCGAGCTCAACAAGATTTTGCTGGGCAAAGACAACCAGATCCGCCTGGCCCTGTGTGGACTGCTGGCCCGCGGCCACCTGCTGATCGAAGACATCCCGGGCATGGGCAAGACCACCTTGTCCCATGCCCTGGCGAAGATCATGGGGCTGAGCTATCAGCGCATCCAGTTCACCAATGACCTGCTACCTGCGGA
>CAYUNQ010000084.1:0-861 GCA_964446185.1 uncultured Marinobacter sp.
AGAAAGTAGCCGACCTGTTTGACCAGTACCAGGTGTTCCGGGCCGACTGGCTGGCGGCCTGGGAGCAGGGCAAGGATGTGGTGATCACCGCCCGGAGCGAAGAGAAAGCCCTGGATGCGGAAACCCGCTGGCAGCCGTTACTCTGGCGCAAGCTGGTGGAAGACACGGGCAGCGAGGCCCATACCAGCCGCTCGCAAATCCACACCCGCTTTATGGAGCAAGGCCAGCGCATCGGCCAGCCGGCCAATCCGGGGCGCCTGCCCAAGCGCATCGTGGTGTTCGGGGTGTCATCCCTGCCGAGGCAGGCACTGGAAGCTTTATACGTATTGAGCCGCTTTAGCCAGGTGGTGCTGTGTGTACACAACCCCTGCCAGTTCTACTGGGCCGACATCATCAGCGACCGGGAACTGCTGAAAGCCGAACGCAAGCGCGGCGCCGCGCACCCGGTATTGTCACAGATTGACGACCCGGACCAGCTGCACCAGCATGCCAACCCGTTGCTGGCCGCCTGGGGCAAGCAAGGCCGGGATTACATCCGCCTGCTGGACGAGTTCGACAACCCGGACGACTACCGCGCCAGTTTCCAGACCCCGGGCCAGAAGATCGACATCTTCACCGACCATGGCGATGTGGATAACCCCTGCCTGCTGCACCAGTTGCAGAACGATATCCACAACCTGACGCCACTGCAGGAAATCCGCCAGCAGCAGCGCACGGTGGACCTGGCACGCGACCATTCCGTGGTGTTCCACGACGCCCACGGCCCCCAGCGGGAAGTGGAAATCCTGCACGACCAGCTGCTGGCCGCCTTCAATGCCGACCCCACACTGCGGCCCCGGGATGTGATCGTGATGGTGCCGG
>CAYUNQ010000084.1:877-9964 GCA_964446185.1 uncultured Marinobacter sp.
TTCCGTTCACCATTTCCGACCAGGGTCAGCGCCACCACGAACCGGTGCTCATTGCCCTGGAAACCCTGATGTCGCTGCCTCGCAGCCGCTTCGGCGTGAGCGAGATCATCAGCCTGCTGGAAGTACCCGGCATTCGCGACCGCTTTGACATCAGCGAAGACGAGATCCCCCTGGCCCGGCGCTGGGTGGAAGGCGCCAACATCCGCTGGGGCCTGCACGGCCAGCACCGGGAAAGCCTGGACCTGCCGGCGGAGCTGGACCGCAACACCTGGCAGTCTGGCCTTAGGTCCATGCTGCTGGGCTACGGCATGGGCGATGACGACCCCTGGGGCGGGGTAGAGCCCTATGGCGAAATCGGCGGGCTGCAAGCCAGCCTGGCCGGGCGCTTGGGCGAGTTCGTGCACCAGTTGGAAACCCTGTGGCAGGCCCTGCAAACCACCCGCACACCCGGTGAATGGGAAGCCCTGTTCTCCGCCATGCTCGAGCAGTTTTTCCACAAGGTGGAAGGCCAGGACCTGCTGTTGCTGAACCGCTTCCGCCGCCAGCTGGAGCAGTGGCTGGACGATGCCCTCGCCGCCGGCCTTGATAATCAGCCGCTGCCCCTGAACATCGTCAAGGATGTGCTGCTTCAGGGCCTGGACGAAGGCGGCCTGAACCAGCGTTTCCTGGCCGGCAAGGTCAACTTCGCCACCCTGATGCCGATGCGGGCCATTCCGTTCCGCAAGGTGTGCCTGCTGGGCATGAATGACGGCGACTACCCCCGCTCCCGGCCACCGGTGGATTTCGACCTGATGGCCCAGGACTATCGCCCCGGCGACCGTTCCCGCCGGGAAGACGACCGATATCTGTTCCTGGAAGCCCTGCTGTCCGCCCGGGAACAGCTGTACATCAGCTGGGTGGGGCGCAGCATCAAGGACGACTCTGAACGGCCACCCTCGGTCTTGATCGGCCAGTTACAGGACCACCTGGACAGCCTGTGGGCCTTAGCAGGGCAACCGGAAGTGGCGGTTACCAAGGCCCTGACTACCCAGCACCCGTTGCAACCCTTCAGCCGGGATTATTTCCCGAAAGCCAATGGCGTTGGCGCAGGCGAAGAAGCCCAGCCCAAACCGCTGGCCGAGGTATTGCAGGCCCGTGGCCTGTTCACCTACGAACGGGAATGGCGCAGTGCCCACGCTTTGGATAACTCTGAGCAGAGCCGGGAAGCCCTGCCATACCAGGCGCCGGAAGAACCCATCAGCCTCAACGATCTGGCAAACTTCCTGAAAAAGCCCATCGACACCTTCTACCAGCGCCGGCTGCAGGTGCGCTTTGAAGACGTGGAAAACGAGGATACCGACAACGAAAACTTCGACCTGAACGGCCTGGACCGCTGGCGCCTGGATAACGAACTGATCCAGAACAGTGTGCTGAAAGCCGCCAGCGAGGAAGAGCTGTACGAACGGCTGGCAACCAGCCTGGACCGCATGGCCCGGCGCGGTGACCTGGGTATGGGCGTCACCGAACATCGCTTACGTACCGAACTGGCCGGCCGGTTGCCGGACCTGTTCGACCGCTATCGAGGCGCCCTGGCGGAATGGCCGGAAGTGGTGGCCGAGCCTTTACCCTTCGAGTTTCGCTATTCAGGGGATCCTGGCTCGGTTGAGGTGGCGGATTTAATCGACAACCTGCGTTGTAATCCACAAGGGCAATTGTGCCGGCTGGTGATTGCCAGTTCCGGCCTGCTCACCGGCTCCGGTTACTCGAAGAAAGTGCGCTACGCCAACCTGCTGCGGGACTGGCTGATTCACCTGGCCGGCCAACTCAGCGACCAGCCCTTTGAAACCCTGATCCTCGGTAAGGAAGAAGGCCGTAAATTCTACTTCCCGGTCATGGCTCCGGAGCAGGCAAGAAAGCGTTTCGAAACCATTGTGAGCCGCTGGATGGAAGCCACCACCCGAGCCCTGCCGCTGCACTGCGAGGCCGGCTTCGCCTGGATTACCAGCTACTACGGCGGCAAGAAGTTTGTCGGCGACCACGAACGGGCCATCCGTGAGGCAGAACAGGCCTACGCCACCGCCCTGGACCGGGACACCGGCTACCTGCTGGGCGCCTTCGAAAGCCCCGAGGCGCTGATGGCCAGCGGCGAGTTTGAAGCCCTGCTGCACCAACTTTATGTCCCCCTGTGGGAAGCCGAGCAAGGCAAGTCGGCGGCGGAGCAAATCGGGAGCATGGAATGACGGAACAGATGACCAACCGAAACCCGAACCTGGACCCGCTGGCGCTGCCCCTGAACGGCAGTGCGCTGATCGAAGCCAGCGCCGGCACCGGCAAAACCTTCACCATCGCCATCCTGTATGTGCGCCTGGTGCTGGGCCATGGCCAGGCAAAAGACAGCCCGTTGCAGAACCTGCTGCCGCCGAACCTGCTGGTGGTGACCTTTACCGACGCCGCCACCAAGGAGCTGAGGGACCGCATCCGCACCCGGCTGACCCAGGCCGCCGAGGTGTTTTCCGAAGCCGCCGGCTCGCTCGAACCGACCCCGGAAACCGCACTTATCCACAAGCTGCGGGATGACAGCTACCCGGACCCGGCCAACTGGCCCGACTGCCGCAAGAAACTGCTGCTGGCCGCCGAATGGATGGACGAAGCCGCGGTATCCACCATTCACGGTTTCTGCAATCGTATGCTCAGCGAACACGCCTTCGACAGCGGCAGCCTGTTCAAGCTCACCCTGGAAACCGACCAGAGCGAACTGCTGAATGAGGTGGCAAGGGATTACTGGCGCACCTTTGTTTATCCGTTACCACCAGCCCTGATGGACGAAGCCCTGAGCCACTGGAAAACCCCCACCGACCTGCGCAAAGCGGTGCGTAACCTGATTGACGACCCGGCCGCCCTGGGCACACCGCGAGAGAGTGTCCACCAGGCCATCAACCAGGTGGTCGGCGAGCGGCTGGCACGGGCCAGTGAACTGAAAGCCCACCCCTGGGCCCAGTGGCAGCAAGAAGTGACCGACCTGCTGAACGACCTGAACAAAGGCAAGCGCCTGCACGGCGGCAGCAAGAACGCCATGCTCAAGGTCTGGGACAACCTGCTGGTCTGGGCCGAATCCGATGACCTGCTGCCGGAGAAGCTGGACAGCGCCGCCGGTTACAAGAACCAGACCCCCGAAGGCCTGGACAACATCCTGAAAGGGGACGAGCCGGCACCCCATCACCCGGCCTTTGACGCCATCGACGCCTTGCTGGCATTCGGCCAGAACCCGCCCAGCGCCAAGTCCGACATCCTGCGCCACGCCAGCCACTGGATTGCCGGGCGGCTGGAAGCGGAAAAGCAGCAGCGCTCGGAAATGGGCTTTGATGACCTGCTCACCCGCCTGGACGACGCCCTTCATGGCCCCCGGGGCGACCAGCTGGCCGCCACCATCCGCCGCCAGTTCCCGGTGGCGCTGATTGACGAGTTTCAGGACACCGACCCGGTGCAGTACCGCATCTTCAACCGGATCTACGCGGTGCAGGACAACAGCGCCAACACCTGCCTGCTGATGATCGGTGACCCGAAACAGGCCATCTACGGCTTCCGGGGTGCCGATATTTACACCTACCTGCAGGCCCGTCTGGGTGTGCAGGCCCGCACTTACACCCTGGGCACCAACTTCCGCTCTGCTGAGACCATGGTCAGCGCCGTCAACCGGGTGTTTGAACACAGCGACCAGCACAGCACCAAAGGCGCCTTCCTGTTCGGCCAGGGCGACAGCACCCCGCTGCCGTTCCAGGGCGTAAAGGCCAACGGTACCAAGCGGCTGTGGGCGGTGAACGGAGAGGTTCAACCCAGCCTGGCGTTCTGGACCCACGAGTCCGATGAAACCGACAAGGAAGGCAACCCCAAAGGCCTGGCCAAGGGCACTGCCACAGCCGATGTAGCTGAAACCTGCGCCAGTGAAATTGCCCGGCTGCTGACCCTGGGCCAGGCCGGGCAGGCGGGCTTTGTGCTGGCGGATAACCCGACGGACCTGGAGCCGGTGGAGCCCAAAGACATCGCCGTACTGGTGAACAACCGCAACGAAGCGGCTGCGGTGCGGGACGCCCTCGGCCGCCGGCGCATCAAAAGCGTGTACCTGTCGGACCGGGATTCAGTGCTGACCTCCCGGGAGGCAAAAGAGGTACTGTGTTGGCTGCGCGCCTTCGCCGAGCCCCGGCAACTGGCCTTCATCCGCACCGCGCTGGCCACACCCACCCTGGGCCAGAGCTGGCAAGCGCTGGACCGGCTGCTGACCGACGAACTGGTGCTGGAACGGGAAATCGAACGCTTTCAGGGTTACCAGCAGCAATGGCAAAGCCAGGGCGTACTGCCCATGCTGCGCAGCTTTTTGATGGACTTCGAAGTGCCGAGCCGCCTGCTGCAGCGCCCGGACGGTGAGCGAAGACTGACAGACATCCTCCACATTGCCGAACTCCTACAGCAGGACAGCCTGCAACTGGACGGCGAACATGCGCTGGTGCACCACTTTACCCAGATCCTGCGGGCTGCGGATGAGGAAGACGAACACCGTACCCTGCGCCTGGAAAGTGACGCCGGGCTGGTGAAGGTGATCACCGTGCACAAGTCCAAGGGCCTGGAATACCCGCTGGTGTTCCTGCCCTTCGGCACCGCGTTCCGGGCAGAAAGCCAGAAGCAGGCGTATGTTCGTTACCACGATGACACCGGCAAGCTGGTGACAGTGTTCGACCCGACCCTGGAAGACATCGAACAAGCCGACCAGGAACGCCTGGGCGAAGACATCCGCAAACTCTACGTGGCCCTGACCCGGGCCCGGTTTGCCACCTGGGTGGGCGCGGCGGCTGTGGATAACTGGCACCAGAGTGGCCTGGGCTATGCCATTGCCGGAACACCGGGGCAACCCATCAGCCAGGCCCTGGCCCCGCTGGCGCAAGGTCGCCCGGAAGTCCATATTACCCCGCTACCGGAAGCCGAAAGCACGATATTCACCGAAACCGCCCCGGAAGCCCTGGGGCCGGCGCTGGTCTCCACCCGGGAAGCGAAGGAAGACTGGTGGATTGCCAGTTACTCCACCATCGAATACACCGGCATGGCTGGCACCGGCATTACCTTCACCGGCGAGGTGGAAGACGCCCAGACCCAGAACCTGCTGGAAGAAAGTGCCCAGAACGACACCGGTGAGGCACCCGCCGTGCCCGCCGCACGCAACCACCACCATTTCCCCAAGGGCGCCGGCCCCGGCACCTTCCTGCACGAATTGCTGGAATGGTGCACGGCCCAGGGCTTCCAGCGGGTTGTGGATAACTCCGAGCTGCTGCATGAGCAGCTGGCCCGCCGTTGTGGCACCCGGGGTTGGGGCGACTGGGTGGACCCCCTGCAACAGTGGCTGCTGGCCTTGATCCGGAAACCGCTGAAGCTGGACCGGGGCGGGCAGGAAACTGCCAGCCTGGCGGAGCTGGCCAACCTGCGCCCGGAGCTGGAGTTCTGGTTTGCAAGCCGCAACGTCAGCATCCGGCAACTGGATGCACTGGTCACCCGTTATACCCTGAACGGCGCGGACCGGCCCCGGGCCGAGGCCAACCGCTTCAACGGCATGCTCAAGGGCTTTATCGACCTGGTGTTTGAACACAAGGGGCAGTATTACGTGCTGGACTACAAATCCAATGCCCTGGGCGAGGACGACGACGCCTACACCGACCAGGCCATGGGCCAGGCGATTCTGGATAAACGCTACGACCTGCAATACATCCTGTACCTGCTGGCCCTGCACCGGCTGCTGAAAGCCCGGCTGCCGGGGTACGACTACGACCAGCACATTGGCGGCGCGGTGTACCTGTTCCTGCGCGGAGTGAATTCCGCCAGCGGCGGCGCCTTTACCGACAAGCCACCCAGGGCGCTGATTGAACAACTGGATGCCCTGTTCGATGGCGAGCCGGTCGCCGGGGAGGTGGCCGCATGAGCCGTACCCGCAACACTGAAAACCAGTTTGCCCTGGACCTGGGCGACGACACGCCGGTGAACACAACCGCAATGGAACCGCGCAAGCCTGTGGATAACTCACACCTCCTGGCCAGCCTGAACGAAACCGAAACCCTGTTAGGGCAATGGCAACAGGCCGGCTGGATTCGCCCGCTGGATACCGGCTTTGCCCGGCTGATCCGGGAACTCAGCGAAGAGCAGGGCGAAAGCCCGCAGCCGCTGGTGCTGCTGTTGGCGGCGCTGACCTCCCACCAGGTGGGCCGCGGCCACGTGTGCATCGACCTGGGCACGCTACTGGCCGATGTCGGCCATACCCTGGCGCTGCCGCCGGAAGAACCGGCCAACACCGGCCTCGCAGAAGCCGAGTTGGCCAACCTGCAAGGGATTTATCCACAGGATCTGCTGGCCCGGGTTCAACTGGCTGATTGCCTGGCAGCCCTTCAGAATTCCCTCGCCGTGAGCGATGGCTCGGTACCGACCCCGCTGGTGCTGAACGGCAGCCGGCTGTATCTGCGCCGGTTCTGGCGCTACGAACAGCGCATTGCTGACGGCATCCAGCAGCGGCTGGCCTTGCCTTCACCGCTGATGGACCCGCAATCACCGGCCGCGCAAACCTTGTCCACAGCCCTCAACACGCTGTTTCAATCCACAGAGCCGGTGGATTACCAGAAACTGGCCTGCGCCCTGGCCGCCCGCAACCGCTTTGCGGTGATCACCGGCGGCCCGGGTACCGGCAAGACCACCACCGTGGTAAACCTTCTGGCAGCCCTGCAGGCGGTGGCCGGGGAAAGCCCGGAGCGGGCAGGGCGTAAGTACCGTATTCGCCTGGCGGCGCCCACCGGCAAGGCCGCCGCCCGCCTGAACGAATCCATTGGCGGCGCCGTCAGCAAACTGCCACTGGCAGACCTGCCCGGCTCCGTGCAACTGGACGACATTCCCACCAAGGTCACCACATTGCACCGGTTGCTGGGCAGCCGGCCAGACACCCGCCAGTTCCGTCACAACCAGGACAACCCGCTGCTGGTGGATATCCTGGTGATCGACGAAGCCTCCATGGTGGATGTCGACCTGATGGCCTCGGTATTCGACGCCCTGCCCGCCAGTGCCCAACTGATCCTGCTGGGCGACAAAGACCAACTGGCCTCGGTTGATGCCGGTGCGGTACTGGGCGAGCTTTGCCAGCGGGCCTTCGACGCCCACTACACCCCGGACACCGCAAACTGGCTCGCCAGCATCACCGGCGCCCAGGTACCCGACAGCCTTGTGGATAACTCAGGCCAGCCACTGGACCAGGCCGTGGCCATGCTGCGCAAGAGCTATCGTTTCGGGCAGGACAGCGGTATCCGGCAGTTAGCAGAAGCCGTTAACACCAGTGCTCTGACGAGCACCGTGTTGAAACAAATACGGGATGCCGGGTTTGATGATGTCATCTGGCTGAACGGCCACACCCCGAAACCCGCCCCGGAACAGACGCTTGAGCTGATCTGCCGCCACGCCATCACCGGCACCCCGGAGGCTTTCCGCAACGCCGGGCAGGGCCGGGTGGTGAATGGCAAAGCGCTGCCTCCGCCGGTGGGCTATCGTCACTACCTGGAAGTTATCCACAGCTCCGGGTTAACCGCCGACAGTCCGCGAGAAGCCTGGGATGCCCACGCCGCTGAAGTGTTGGAAGCCTTCAATGACTTTCAGGTTCTTTGTGCGTTACGAAGAGGGCCCTGGGGCGTGGAAGGCCTGAACCAGCGCATCGCCCAACAGTTGCTGGCCGAAAAACTTATCCACAAGTCAGAAGGCTGGTACCCCGGCCGCCCGGTACTGGTCACCGGCAACGACTACAACCTGGGCCTGATGAATGGGGACATCGGTATCACTTTCAGTGTGCCCTGGGACAGGACTGCCACTGGTGAGCCAAAAGACACTTTGCGGGTGGCCTTCCCGAGCGGTGACAGCACCGGCGGCATCCGCTGGATTTCCCCAAGCCGTTTGCAACAGCTGGAAACGGTATACGCGATGACTGTACATAAGTCCCAGGGTTCGGAGTTCAACCACACCTGTCTGGTGCTACCGGATCGCCTCAGCCCGGTGCTTACTAAAGAGCTGGTTTATACCGGCATCACCCGGGCCAAGAACTGGTTCAGCCTGATTAGTGGCGATGCCCAGGTGTTCAAAGACAGCGTAAGCCAACAGGTGGTGCGGGCTTCCGGTCTGGCGCTTCGGCTTGGGGATAACTAGGCCCTGGTGTTCCGGACTTTGGGGGCTCCGGGACGCCAGTAAGCGGAGGGCCTTGCCAAAACACGCTCCTTCGGCACGTCCCTGTGACGCTTGTGCTCCGCCATCCATGGCTCCGCACAGTTTTGGCAAGGCCCTCCGCTCACTGGCTCAGCTAGGAGTTGTCCTCGCTCCGGTGCTGCTGCTCCCACAGATTGGCATAGTGGCCACCTGCAACCAACAGCTCATTATGACTTCCACTTTCCACAATTCGGCCACCATCCATCACCAGAATCGTATTGGCATCGCGAATGGTGGACAGTCGATGGGCAATAACCAATGTCGTGCGCTGTCGACTGACTTCTTTCAAGGCCCCTAGAATCGCCTGCTCGGATAACGAATCCAGAGAGGAGGTCGCTTCGTCCAGGATAAGCAAAGGCGGGTTCTTCAGGATGACACGAGCAATCGCCACTCGCTGTTTTTCGCCGCCGGATAACTTCAGCCCGCGCTCACCCACCTTGGTGTCGTAGCCCTCCGGCAAGCTGTGGATAAAGTTTTCCAGGTGGGCCATTTTCGCCGCCCGATACACCTCTTCTTTCGTGGCCTCGGGACGGCCGTAGGCCAGGTTTCGGTAAAGCGTGTCATTGAATAGCACGGTGTCTTGCGGTACTACACCGATAGCGGAGCGTAAGGAGTCCTGGGTGACCTCACGGATGTCCTGGCCATCAATCCGTATGGCACCGTTATCCACCTCATAGAACCGGAACAGCAACCGGGCGAGGGTAGACTTGCCGGCACCGCTGGCGCCGACCACTGCCACAGTGTGGCCGGCGGGTATGGTGAAGTTCACATCCTGCAAGATCGGACGGTCCGGGCGGTAGGCGAAGTGGATGTGTTCGAAGCGTACCTCGCCGTTATCCA
>CAYUNQ010000085.1:0-3719 GCA_964446185.1 uncultured Marinobacter sp.
CAGGTGAAGGTCGGCCGGCGCGGGCATCATTTCCGGGTGGAAGGCCACACCGAAAACGTGGCTGCCGCTACCGAAGTTATCCGGCACCTGTACCGGGAAACCGAGGCCAGCGAAGATATTCCGCCGGATACCGTGCACCTGTTCATCCGCGAAACCGGCCTTGAGCGGCTGCCGGATGACGTGCCTTATGACGAAGGCCAGATCACGATTGTCAAAACCCCGAAGCTGACGGCAAAACCCCGGGGCAAGAACCAACAGAAGTATGTGCACAGCATCCGCACCCACGATATCAACTTTGGTATCGGGCCGGCGGGTACCGGCAAAACCTGGCTGGCCGTGGCCTGTGCCGTGGAGGCGCTGAAAGACGAGCAGGTGAAGCGCATCCTGCTGGTACGCCCGGCGGTGGAAGCCGGCGAGAAACTCGGTTTTCTGCCCGGCGACCTGGCCCAGAAGGTGGACCCTTACCTTCGGCCGCTGTACGACGCGCTTTATGAAATGCTTGGATTTGAGCAGGTCACCCGCCTGATCGAGAAAAGCGTGATCGAGATTGCGCCGCTGGCGTTCATGCGTGGCCGTACCCTGAACAATTCGTTCATTATTCTCGACGAGAGCCAGAACACCACCCGGGAGCAGATGAAGATGTTCCTGACCCGGATCGGTTTCGGCTCTACGGCTGTGATAACCGGTGACACCACCCAGATCGACCTGCCCCGGGGCCAGAATTCCGGCCTGATTCATGCCGCCGGCGTGTTGAGCAAGGTGCCGGGCATCGGGTTTACCCGGTTTGAAGCCAAGGATGTGGTACGCCACCCGCTGGTTCAGCGCATTGTGGAAGCCTATGACTCCTTTGACGACGGGAGCTCCAACAGCCGATGAGCAAGCTCACCGTGGATTTCCAGATGGCGTTTGAAGGTGCCGGGGTGCCGGATGAAGCGCAGTTCCACAGCTGGGCCGAAATGGCGTGGCTGGGCGAAGAACCCTCTGAGGTGACCATCCGTATCGTCGATAACGACGAGAGCCGGGAGCTGAACCACCAGTACCGGGGCAAGGACAAACCCACCAACGTTTTATCCTTCCCATTTGAAGCACCAGCGGGTATAACGATGCCATTGGCCGGAGATCTGGTTATATGTGCACCGGTTGTTGAAAAAGAGGCACAGGAACAGCATAAAGAACCTGTGGCTCACTGGGCCCATATGGTAGTGCACGGTATGTTGCACCTGCAGGCCTACGACCATATTGAAGACGACGAAGCCGAGGTTATGGAAGCCCTCGAGGTCCGGCTGCTTGCGCAGCTCGGATTTGCTAACCCTTACGAAGCAGAGGAAACGGAACCAGACTCATGAGCGACGACCAGTCGAGTCGCAGCCAGGGCAGCAAGTCCTGGCTGGAGCGTATATCACAGGCCTTTTCCAGCGGGCCTGAGTCCGTCGAGGACGTGCTGGAAATTCTGCGGGACGCCGAGTCCCAGAACATTATCGATACCGATTCCATGAGCATCATCGAAGGTGCCATGCAGGTGATCGATATGCGGGTGGATGAAATCATGATTCCCCGCTCACAGATGATCACTGTGAAAGCCTCCCAGAATCCGAAAGAATTCCTGCCTGAAATCATCGCCTCTGCCCACAGCCGGTTCCCGGTGCTTGGTGAAAGCCCGGACGATGTGCTCGGCGTTCTGCTGGCCAAGGATCTGCTGCCGCTGGCCCTGAATAACGACCTCAACTGGTCGCGTATCCGGGAAATCATGCGCCCTGCTACCTTTGTGCCCGAAAGCAAGCGTCTTAACCAGCTGCTTAAGGAGTTCAAGGAAAACCGCAACCACATGGCCATCGTGGTGGATGAGTACGGCGGTACAGCCGGCCTGATTACCATCGAGGATGTGCTGGAGCAGATCGTTGGCGAGATCGAAGACGAACACGATTTCGACGAAGAAACCCACATCAAGGCCCGGGGCGATGGCACCTTTGCGGTGAAGGCGGTGACCCCGGTTGATGACTTCAATGAGTTTTTTGGCACCGGCCTGGACGAAGAAGAGTTCGATACCATTGGCGGCCTGGTGCTCAAAGAGTTCGGCCACCTGCCCAGACGGGGCGAAACGGTTGAATTCGGCGGTTTGCAGTTTACTATTGCGAACGCTGATAACCGAGTCATCCGTTTGTTGCAGGTAACCCGAAGTGAGTCATAAGAACAGCCTGAGCCATCCGCTTAACCTGAAGTTTACCGCCAATTCCTGGCTGGCACCGGCGATCCTTCTGATCGCCGGTGCCCTGCAAACCCTGACCTTCTCCCCATTCCACATCTGGGCACTGGGGCCGGTATCGGTACTTCTTATCCTCCTGGTCACCCTGAATCAGCGCTCTGAAAAGCTGTTCCGTTCCGGTTGGCTGGTCGGGCTCGGGCTGTTTGCCTCCGGGGTGAGCTGGATTTACGTCAGCATCAGCACACACGGCAACACCTCAGTCCCTGTCGCTATTCTGCTGATGGTGCTATTTGTGGCAGGGCTCGCCCTGTTCCACGGGCTGGCATTCTGGTTCTGGGGCAAGCTGGCCAGGCATAGCATGGTGCGCCGCCTGGTGCTGTTTCCCGCCATCTGGCTTTTGGGGGACTGGCTCAGGGGCTGGCTGCTGACCGGTTTCCCCTGGCTGTACCTGGGCACAGCCCACACCGATGGTCCGCTGGCCGGGCTGGCACCGTTAACCGGTGTCCACGGGCTGACGTTCTGGGTGGTGGTTACCGGCGCCGCTGCGTACGGTGTCTGGTGGTTAATTCTGGCCGGCCGAAAAGCGGCTGCGGGGGTAACCGCAGCGGTCGCCCTGTTGCCCTGGTTTCTGGCCCCGGCCCTGAATCAGGTCAGCTGGACCGACATCAGCAGCGAACCCAAAAGCTTTGCCGCCATGCAGGGCAATATTCCCCAACAGATCAAGTGGGACCCGGAGTTCCTGAAACAGCAGATCGTGGCCTATCTGGGCATGACCGAAGGGCACTGGGACAAAGACATCATTCTGTGGCCGGAAACCGCCATCCCCATTACCCAGGACCAGGCCGGGGCAATTATTAACCATATTGAAGGTCGGCTCGGAGAGAACAGCACCCTGATTTCCGGTATTCCCTGGTATGGCTACAGCGGCGAAATCGAAGACTACACCTTCCACAACAGCATCCTCGCTGCCGGTGGCGGTGAGGGCATATACCACAAGCAGAAACTGGTACCTTTCGGCGAGTATGTGCCGCTGCAGGGATTACTGCGGGGCCTGATCGGCTTCTTTGACCTGCCAATGAGCAGCTTCACCCCGGGCCCTGGCCAGCAATCGGGCCTGACCGCCAGCGATACCCGGCTGATGCCGTACATCTGCTATGAAGTGGCCTACCCGGATTTTGTGGCGTTCAATGCGCGGAATACCGGAATGCTGGTAACCATCAGCAACGATGGCTGGTTCGGAGACTCCATCGGCCCGCTTCAGCACCTGCAACTGGCCCGTATGCGCGCCCTGGAAACCGGTCGCTACATGCTGCGCGGCACCAACAACGGGGTAACGGCCATCATCAACGAAAAAGGCCAGATCACCGAGCGCATCCCCCAGTTTGAGCGCGCCGTGCTCACCGGCGAGGTGTTCACCGCCACCGGCAACACCCCCTACATGCAAACCGGATCCTGGCCGGTGCTGACCCTGGCGGTGATCCTGATTGTGTTTGTGCGGGAGCGGGTGATTCCTAAA
>CAYUNQ010000085.1:3819-9900 GCA_964446185.1 uncultured Marinobacter sp.
TGCAGTTCAGGCAGCGGAACATGCCGGCGGTGGCCACTTCGCCGGAGATGTAGTGGCTGACATCCTCGTTCTCCAGCTTCTGGGACAGCTCCAGGGTGTCTACCTGGGTCTGGTCAGCCACCGACAGCAGGCGGTCGGCCAGGGTTTGTTCCAGCAGGGAGATGTCCAGCTGCAGCCACTCTTTCAGGCCCTCCCCGGTCTCCTCGACAAAGTGCATCAGGTGCTGGAGGTCCCGCTTCAGGTAGGCGCCCAGCAGGTCGGCCTCCTCCCGGGTCATTTCTTCCAGCTCATACTCGAACTCAACCGCCTTGCCGATTTCCTGCTCAAGGGTTTCCCTGGATGTCTCCTGCAGGTCACGCAGGCGGGTCTGTACCCGTTCGAGCATCCGGTCATAGGCCTCCAGGGCCTTTCCTGAAAGGTGACTGCGTTCCGGTTCGGTCATAAGGGCTCCTTCAGCCTGTGATCGGGGCGCCGGCCTCCGGCCTTTGCCAATACAGACAGTCTGGCACATCCTGAAGAATTTGGCAGACTACCTGTTAAGCCTTCGGTGCGTTAGAATGTTCGGCCTTTTCGAACATCCTTTTCTCACAGGGTACTTTTGGTAATGGCAGGAATGGACGAGCAATATAACCCACGTGAAGTAGAACAGACCGCCCGCAACTTCTGGGAAACCAACGACACCTTCAAGGTGACCGAAGATCCGGGCAAGCCCAAGTACTACTGCCTGTCCATGTTCCCCTACCCCAGCGGCAAGCTGCACATGGGCCACGTTCGCAACTACACCATCGGCGACGTAATTTCCCGTTACCAGCGCATGCAGGGCAAGAACGTGATGCAGCCCATGGGCTGGGACGCCTTCGGCCTGCCTGCAGAAAACGCCGCCATTGCCAACAAGTCCGCGCCGGCCAAGTGGACCCGCTCCAACATCGATTACATGAAGAACCAGCTCAAGCAGCTGGGTTTCGGGTACGACTGGAGCCGGGAGCTGGCCACCTGCGATCCGGAATACTACCGCTGGGAGCAGTGGTTCTTCGCCCGCCTGTACGAAAAGGGCCTGGTGTACAAGAAAATGTCCACCGTCAACTGGGACCCGGTCGACCAGACCGTTCTGGCCAACGAACAGGTGGTTGACGGCCGGGGCTGGCGCTCCGGCGCACTGGTAGAGCAGAAAAAGATTCCCCAGTGGTTTATCCGCATTACCGATTACGCGGAAGAACTGCTGAACGACATGGACGACCTGGAAGGCTGGCCAGAACAGGTCAAGACCATGCAGCGCAACTGGATCGGCAAGTCCACCGGTACCGAGCTAACCTTTCCGCTGAAAGACAGTGACGACGGCCTGACCGTTTACACCACCCGCCCGGACACCCTGATGGGCGTGAGCTACATGGCGGTGGCGGCCGAGCACCCGCTGGCCAAAGCAGCCGCCAAGCGTCACCCCGGCGTAGCCGAGTTTGTGGAACAGTGCCGCAACAGCAAGGTGGCTGAAGCCGAAATGGCCACCATGGAAAAGAAAGGCATTGATACCGGCTTCAAGGCCATCCATCCGCTGACCCAGGAAGAGATTCCGGTTTGGGTCGCCAACTTTGTACTGATGGACTACGGCACCGGCGCCCTGATGGCCGTACCCGGCCACGATGAGCGGGACCACGAGTTTGCCCGCAAATACAAGCTGCCAATCAAGCAGGTGATTGCGCCGAGCAACCACGAAGATATCGATGTTCAGGAAAAGGCCTACACCGAAAAAGGTGTACTGGTAAGCTCCGGCAAATACAGCGGCCTGACCAGCGACGAAGCCTTTGAGGAAATCGCCAGCTACCTGGAAGCCAACAATATCGGCAAGCGCACCGTGAACTACCGCCTGCGCGACTGGGGTGTATCCCGCCAGCGCTACTGGGGTGCGCCGATCCCGATGATGACCCTGGAAGACGGCACTGAAATGCCGGTTCCGGACGACCAGCTGCCGGTTCGCCTGCCAGAAGATGTCGAGATGGACGGCGTGCAGTCCCCGATCAAGGCCGATCCCGAGTGGTGCAAGACCGAATACAACGGCCAGGCCGCCACCCTGGAAACCGACACTTTTGATACCTTCATGGAGTCGTCCTGGTACTACGCCCGTTTCTGCAGCCCCAACTACGACAAGGGCATGCTGGACCCGGCCGCCGCCAACTACTGGCTGCCGGTCGACCAGTACATCGGCGGTATCGAGCACGCTATCCTGCACCTGCTGTATGCCCGTTTCTTCCACAAGCTATTGCGGGATGTGGGCCTGGTTACCAGTTCCGAGCCGTTCAACCGTCTGCTGACCCAGGGCATGGTGCTGGCCGAGACCTACTACCGCAACGAAGACAACGGCGGCAAAACCTGGTTCAACCCGGCGGATGTTACCGTAGAGCGCGACGGCAAGGGCCAGGTGGTGAAAGCCGTCCTGAAAGCCGATGGGCAGCCGGTGGAAATCGGTGGTGTCACCAAGATGTCCAAGTCCAAGAACAACGGTATCGACCCCCAGTCGATCATCGATGAGTTTGGTGCCGACACCGTGCGCCTGTTTATGATGTTTGCCGCGCCCCCCGAGCAGTCTCTGGAGTGGTCTGACAGCGGCGTAGAAGGCGCACACCGCTTCCTCAAGCGTCTGTGGCGCATGGTGACCGAACATGTGGCCGGCGGTGATATTCCCGCCCTGGATGCCGGCGCCCTGAACAGCGCCCAGAAAAACCTTCGCCGCAAGACGCACGAGACCATTGCCAAGGTCAGTGATGACATCAGCCGCCGCCTGACCTTCAACACGGCCATTGCTGCCGTGATGGAACTGCTGAATGAAGTGGGCCGCCTGGGCGATGACGAACCCCAGACCCGCGCCGTTAGCCAGGAAGCCCTGGACACCGCGGTTCGCGTGTTGTCACCGATCGTTCCCCATATCTGCCACCAGCTCTGGCAGGCTCTGGGCCATAGCGAACCAGTCGTCGATGCCAGCTGGCCGGTCGCCGATGAAAGCGCCATGGTGCGCAGCGAGATCGAAGTGGTTCTGCAGGTCAACGGCAAGGTGCGGGCCAAGGCCACGGTTCCGGCCGATATCAGCAAACCGGACCTGGAAAAACTGGCCCTGGAGAACGAAAACGTTCAGCGCTTTGTGGAAGGCAATACCGTTCGCAAAGTGATTGTGGTGCCCGGCAAGCTGGTTAACGTGGTGGCCAACTGATATGACCGCCAGCGCCCCGTTCCTGAAAGCTTTGAAACTCGCCGCCCTGACACTGACTACCCTGGTGCTGGTCAGCGGCTGCGGCTTTCAGTTACGGGGCACCTCGCCAGTACCGGCCGCGCTGCAGCCCCTGGCGGTAGACTGCCCGGACAACCTGCCCGGCCGCTTCTGCCAGTCGGTCAGGGATCAGCTGACCCTGGGTGGCGTCGAGGTTGCCGACAGCGCCACTGAGGCAGACTACGTACTGCGCCTGCGGGACTACCGGCAGGATCGTCGGGCCTCGGCCATTACCGCCCAAGCCGCGGCGGCGGAGTATGTTCTACGCCACACGGTAGCGATTGAGCTGCTTACTGCCGACCGGGTTCCGCTGATTGCCAGCACCGACCTGAATGCCAGCGAAACCTATCGTTACGACGAAACCAACGTACTCGCCAAACAGCGAGAGGAAGAAGAGCTCAGGCAACAGCTGGGCGACCGGCTGGCCCAGCAGGTTATCTTCCGCCTGGCCCCCATGACCCGGGAACGGATAAACACCATCCTCGAAGATTATCGGGCCAGCCAGGAACAGGCCGGAGCGCAATGAAAACCCAGCCCGGCCAACTCCCTCAGTTACTGAAGAAAGGCCTGGCACCGGTTTACCTGATCTCCGGTGACGAACCCTTGCTGGTTCAGGAATGTTGTGACCAGGTTCGAAAAGCCGCCCGGGAAGCCGGTTACCAGGACCGCCTCACCTACCACGCAGATCACCAACTCGACTGGAACTCCGTAGCAGACGAATGCAACGCCATGTCGCTGTTTGCGGAGAAACGCCGGATCGAGATTCACCTGCCCACCGGCAAGCTGGGCGATGGCCGCAAGGTACTCGAGCAAATCCTGCAGGCCCCGCCTGAAGACGTTATCCTGTTGCTGATCAGCGCCAGGCTGGATGCCGCGGAAACCAAGCGTAAATGGTACAAAGACCTGCAGAAGACCGGTGTCCATGTACCGGTCTGGCCGGTGGAGCCAGACAAATTCCCGGGCTGGCTGCAGCAAAGGGCGAACAGTCAGGGCCTGAGCCTGACCCGGGGTGCCCTGGGGATGCTCGCGGAGCGGCTGGAGGGCAATTTGCTGGCAGCCAGTCAGGAGCTGGACCGGCTGGCCCTGTTCACCAATGGCAAAACCATTGACGAGGAAACCATTGAGCAAGCCGTTCAGGACAGCGCCCGGTTTACCGGCTTTGAACTGGTCACCGAATTACTGGCCGGAAAAGCGACCCACGCCAGCCGGATCATCGGCGTTCTGCAGCAGGAAGGAGAGAATCCTCTGGGGCTTCTGAGTGTACTGGTGCGCGACCTCCACATGGTTATCGAGCTGAAGACTGCCCTGCCTCCTGGCGATAACTCCGCCGGGTTCCTGAAGAAACGCGGGGTATTCCAGCTCCGGCGCGCCGCCGCCATCCAGCAGGCCGCCCGCCGGCTGACCCTGCCCCACCTGAACCAGGCCCTCACCCTGTGCAGCCTGACTGACCGGGCAGCCAAGGGCTTTGATGACCTTTCGCCCTGGCACCATCTGCGCAACCTCTCAATTCTGCTGGCCGCTGGCCGGAACATCTGACCTGTATCAAGCCCGGGGCCATGGCGGCCCAGCCAACCCTTGACACTATTTTGCAATCAGGCGCATTGTATGTTCTCTACTCAATCAGGGAAGGAGAACCTGCCATGAGCCTGCAAGACGAATTCAACAAGCTGTCCGAGAAGGTCAAACAGTACCGCGATGAAGCAAAGCTCCAGCTGCACCTTGCAAAAGAAGACGTAAAGGACGAGTGGGACGACCTGGAGCAGAACTGGGACAAGTTCCGCACCAAGCTTGATCAGATCCGGCACGATGCAGAAGACGCCAGTCAGGAAGCCCGGGAAACCGCGCGCAAGCTGGGGGAAGAGCTGAAATCCGGCTACGAGAACATCCGCAACAAGCTGAAGTAAACGTTAACCTGTTAACAATCAGATACATCATTTCGGGCACAGGGGAGCACTTCTCACTGTCTCTGTGCCATACTTCACAGTATGAAATGAATCGTGCGTCATAATTTTGTCGTACTGTTCATTTTGCCACCAACCTGCCGTCTGGCTGGCCACGGAATATGGCACATACTGTGAGGTATATCTGTCATATGAAGAAAGTTACTGCACTCTCTGCCACTCTGATCCTTACCCTGTCTGCCGGGCTGGTTACCGGCCAGAACACCCGGTTCAGCGACCCCGACACCGTGATCACAAACGAGTTCTGGGGCAACCTGTATGCCGATGGGGGTTCATCCTTTTTCTGTGAGCGTCCATTTACCAGCAAAGGTTTTGTGCTGACTACCGGCTATGTCTACCCTCTGGCCGATGTGCGCTCGGCCCTGGATTGCGGCACCACATCCCAGTGCAAGCGGGATAACCGTTACCGGCAGATTGCCTCGGATCTGCACAATATGGTGCCGGTAACCAGCCGGATAGAGATGCGCCGCCGTAATGCCCGCTATGAGAACATTGGCACCAGTGCCCAGCCGGATGACTGCGGTATTCGTGAAAGCGCGCAGTTTTTCGAGCCGCCGGAGCATGCAAAGGGTGATGTGGCCCGGACCATGGCTTACATGGTCGATACTTACGGGTTGCCTTGGTTGGGGGCTACTACGCTGTTTCAGGGCTGGAATGAGCTGGATCCGCCGGATGATGACGAGTTGGCGCGGCATAGCCGGATTGCCGAGATTCAGGGTAATGAGAATCCCTTTGTGGTTAATCCCGGGCTGATTAGTCGGCTCTGAGTTTGAAATGCAGTAAGCACCAAACAAAAAAGCAGGCCACCTGGGCCTGCTTTTTTGCTTTCTGCAGAAATAGATCTTCCAAAAAAAGTTTTTGCCC
>CAYUNQ010000086.1:0-9574 GCA_964446185.1 uncultured Marinobacter sp.
GGCACCTACCTAAACTTCATCTCCAACCCGGTAAAAGACCTGCCGGCCCAATACGAGCAGCAAACGGCTCAGTGAGTTAACCAGGTTCTCCGCACCCTCCTCAGGCCAGCCTTCGGGCTGGCCTTTTTTGTCAGGCTTTTCGGGTCACATTTGCAAAACCCTTTTCCCATTGCGGTTCGTTTCCTGATAATCTGGTTTCAATTTGAAACCTAAAAACAAGAGTTCCGGAGAATCCTTATGCACAACGGCACCCACTACCGCACCTGCCACCTTTGCGAAGCCATGTGTGGCGTGGCTATCGAGGTTCAGAACGGCAAGGTTGCCGCTATCAAAGGCGACGAAAACGACCCGCTCAGCCGGGGCCATATCTGCCCGAAGGCGGTGGCATTGCAGGACCTGCATGAAGACCCGGAACGGCTGCGCCGGCCGGTTCGCAAAACCGCCACCGGCTGGGAAGAAATGAGCTGGGACGAGGCCTTCGACCTGGTCGCCCGGCGGCTGCATGAGGTGCGCAAGGCCCACGGCCGGAACAGTATCGGGGTGTATCTGGGCAACCCCAATGTGCACAACCACGGCGCCGCCATGACTATTACGCCGCTGCTGCGGGCTATAGGCACCCAGAACCGCTTTTCAGCCACCTCGAACGACCAGCTGCCCCATATGCTGGCCAGCCTGGAGATGTTCGGGCACCAGGTGCTGTTCCCGATCCCGGATATCGACAACACCGACCTTTTTATCTGCATCGGCGCCAACCCCATGGCATCGAACGGCAGCCTGATGACCGTACCGGATTTCCGGGGCCGGATGAAAGCACTCAAAAAGCGCGGCGGCAAGCTGGTGGTGATCGACCCGCGCCGCACGGAAACTGCCCGCATTGCCGATGATTTCCACTTTATCCGCCCGGGCACCGACGCCCTGCTGCTGATGGCCATGGTGCACACGCTGTTTGCCGAGAATCTGGTAAGCACCGGCGCCGCCACCGGGCTGGTTAAAGACCAGGATTTGCTGCGACTGGCTGCCCTGAGCTTTACGCCGGAAGCGGTGGCCGGCCATACCGGCATCAGCGCTGGCACCATTCGTGACCTGGCCCGGCAGCTGGCCACCACACCTAAGGCGGCCCTGCACACCCGTATGGGCACCAGCACCCAGGCGTTTGGCGGCACCACCACCTGGCTGGCTTACTGCCTGAATATCCTGACTGGCAAGCTGGATGCCCCGGGCGGGGTGATGTTTACCCTGCCCGCGGTGGACCTGGTGGCGCTGGGCGCACTGGTGGGCCAGGCCGGCCATTTTGGCAAGCGTTACAGCCGGGTGCGCAAGTTGCCGGAATTTGGCGGTGAATACCCAGCCAGCACCATGGCCGATGAAATCCTGACGCCGGGCGAGGGGCAAATTCGCGCCTTTGTAACGGTGGCCGGCAACCCGGTGTTGTCGAACCCCAACGGTCGACGCCTGGACGAAGCCCTGGCGGGGCTGGAATTCATGGTGTCGGTGGACTATTACCTGAACGAAACCACCCGCCATGCAGATGTTATCCTGCCGCCCACGGCCGCACTGGAGCGCAGCCATTACGACCTGATATTCAGCATGATGACGGTACGTAATCAAGCCAAGTTCAGCGAGGCGCTGTTCGATCCGGTGCCAGACAGCCGCCACGACTGGCAGATTAACCTGGAGCTGGCCCACCGCCTTGAGCGGCAGCGCAAGGGTGGCAAGTTGCCACTGCAGGCGGAACTGGGCTGGCAGGCCTTCAAGAAACTGGGGCCAGACCCGATTCTGGATGTGCTGCTGCGCACCGGCCCCTACGGCGCCAACCCGGGCCGGGTAGGTGGGCTGATAAAACCGGTTCTGGACCAGGTGCTCGGCATTCTTCCGGAGCGCCACCCGCTGAAGGGGCTGGTACGGCTGAGCCCCCTGAACCGGCAGTGGCAGCATCTGCCCAAGGGGCTGTCGTTATCGGCTCTGAAGAAATCTCCCAGCGGGGTGGATCTTGGCCCGCTGAAGCCTGCGCTGCCCCACCGCCTGTATACCCGGGATGGCAAAATCAATCTGGCACCCCGGCGCTACCTGGCGGATATAGAGCGCCTGCAGGCCCTGCTGGAACAGCCCGAAGCAAATAACGGCCTGAAGCTGATCGGCCGGCGCCATGTGCGCAGCAATAACTCCTGGATGCACAACAGCCAGCGGCTGGTGAAAGGCAAAAGCCGCTGTACGGTCATCATGCACCCGGACGATGCCAAAGCCCGCAAGCTGGAAGACGGCGCGCAGGTACAGGTGGAAAAAGATGGCAGGTCCGTAGTACTGACGCTGGAGGTGTCTGCAGACATCATGCCCGGGGTGGTGTCCATTCCCCACGGCTGGGGCCACAGCCGGCCGGGCACCGGGCAGTCGGTAGCCACCGCCCACGCCGGTGCCAGCATCAACGATATACTGGATGACACTGAAACCGATCCGGTGTCTGGCACTTCGGTGCTGAACGGGCAGGCAGTGGAGGTGAAAGTCTGGCAAACTGGCGCCCACAGAAAACAGGCCTGACCGTTCCGGCCGGCCTGGTCAATTGATGGATATGAGGATCAATAATGCCCAGAGGACTGCAACTGACGCTTATCGTGATCGGGCTGGTGGTGATCGGTGTTCTGCTGCTGTATATCTGGCGGCAATCCAGGGTGCTGAACGAAAACCGGATGCGGCAGAAGAAGGCGGAAGAGTTCCAGGCCAGGCGGCGGGACGAGATGATCGAAAGCATCCGCATTGTTGCCCGGGCGGTAGAAGAGGGGCAAGTGGAGCACTCGGAAGCCTGCCTTCGGCTGAAAGGCCTGCTGGATTATGTCGCGCCGGAACTGCTGGACCAGCCACCCTACCGGGTATTCCAGGAAGTGCACGACAAGATCCAGCACATGCCTACGCACCGGGCCCGCAAGGCCACCGATTCCGCGCTGGTCAAAGAGATGGACGAAGAGCGCTTTGCCGTGGAAAAACAGCACGCCGGGGAAGTTCGCCAGGCGGCCACGGCCATTCGCCACTACCGGTTCGACTGAGCCGGGCCTTACCGGGCCAGCGGCATCATTCCAGCCATGGCCATGATACCGTCCCGGTTGTGGACCAGCGCATCAAACTGCTGCTCGACTGCTTGCCGGCTCAGGCCCAGTTCTTCGTAGACGGCCTGGGGCACTAATTCGGCCCTGCCGGCCATGGCACCCCTGGCGGTTAACAACTGCCGGCCCAACCAGACAATACGGGCCAGATTCTGGTGGGGGCCGGTGTAATCCGCTGTCACCTGATGCTGAACAGCCAGGATCACCTCATCGGGCATGCCCCAGTTTTCCAGCAGGCGGGCAGCAATCTGCTCCCGGCTGAAGCCCATCAGTTTCTGCTCATGGTCGGCGCGGTCACCGGCCGGGTTATCCCCTTGCCAGCGCACCAGTTGCTCATGGTAGGGCGGGAATACCTGCACCAACACCAGGTCACCAAAGTTGTGCAGCAAACCGGCCAGGTAAGCCAACCCGAACAAGGGCCGCTTTGTTCTGGGCATCATCCCCGCCAGGATTCCGGCAGACTGGGCCTGCCAGGTGGCTTGCTGCCAGTAGTCCCGGTAGCCTTCGGGCTGATCCAGCGGGGCTTTCAGGGTACGGCCAAGGGCAAGACCCATGGCCAGGTTCATCACGGTATCGAAGCCTAATACCCGGGAAATGGCATCATGTACCGAACGCACCTGCCCGGCGGAGGCGTAAAAGGACGACGAGGCCCAACTCACCACCTGGGCGGCCAGTCCCGGATCGCTTTCCACAATGTCCACCAGATCGCCCATAACCGCATTCGGGTCAGACCTGAGGCACAGTATGCGCTCGCGGGTTTCCGGCAACGGCGGCAACTCCAGGGTGTCTTCCAGGCGCTGCAGAATGCGCAGGCGGGTGAACTTGCTGGAGGCCGGAAAGTGCATCATCAGACCTCTCCGTACCGGGTGTTCTCGCCGAGCCAGCGGCGCACCAGGGCTTCGGCCACGCCGGGCTGCTTCACCAGCGCCGGCGCCATTTCCTTGACCGGCTCTATCCAGCCCTTGTCCCGTTCAAAATCAGCCAGGCGGAACTGCATCAGGCCGGTCTGGCGGGTACCCAGCACTTCGCCCGGGCCTCGGATTTCCAGGTCTTTTTCAGCAATGAAGAAACCGTCCTGACTGTCCCGCAGGGCCTGCAGCCGGGCCTTGCCGTTATTGGATAATGGTGGGTGGTACATGAGTACGCAAAAGCTGGCCTGGTCGCCCCGGCCTACCCGGCCGCGCAACTGGTGCAGCTGGGCCAGGCCCAGTCGCTCGGGGTTCTCGATAATAATCAGCGATGCGTTGGGCACGTCCACACCCACCTCGATTACGGTTGTTGCCACCAGTAAGTCCAGCTCGCCGTTCTTGAAGCGCTCCATCACTCCGGCCTTTTCCTGGGCTTTCAGGCGGCCGTGTACCAAGCCGATCTTGAGATCTGACAAGCGTTCGGAAAGTTCCTGTGCGGTTACCTCTGCCGCCTGGCACTGCAGGGCTTCAGATTCTTCAATCAGTGTACAGACCCAGTAGGCCTGGCGCCCCTCCCGGCAGGCACTGCGCACCCGCTCGATAATATCTTCCCGCCGGCTGTCTGGCAGCACAATGGTTTCAATGGGTTTACGACCGGGCGGCAGCTCGTCAATAACCGAGGTATCCAGATCGGCATAGGCGCTCATGGCCAGGGTACGGGGAATGGGGGTGGCGGTCATGATCAGCTGGTGCGGGGCCAGGCTGCCACCCACGCCTTTTTCCCGCAGGGCCAGGCGCTGGTGCACGCCAAAGCGGTGCTGTTCGTCCACAATCACCAGCGCCAGCCGGTTGAACTGCACCTCATCCTGAAACAGGGCGTGGGTGCCGATGGCCACCCGGGCTTCGCCGCTGGCAACGGCATCCAGGGCCTCCTGCCGGGCCTTGCCTTTGACCTTGCCAGACAACCACGCCAACCGGATGCCCAGGGGCTCCAGCCAGCCACGGAAATTATTGTAGTGCTGTTCGGCCAGGATTTCCGTGGGCGCCATCAGGGCCACCTGAGCACCGGCTCCGATGGCCTGCAGGGCTGCCAGGGCCGCTACCACGGTTTTGCCGGAGCCCACATCCCCCTGCACCAGCCGCAACATGGGCAACGGCTGGCTCAGGTCCTGCCGGATTTCCTTCATCACCTGGCGCTGGGCGCCGGTCAGGCTGAAGGGTAATTCTTCCAGAAAACGCTCGGTCAGATCACCGGTGGGCAGCAGGGGTAAGGCCTGCCGAGCCTGTATCTGCTCCCGCACCTGCAGCAGGCTGAGCTGGTGCGCCAGCAACTCTTCCATCACCAGCCGCTGCTGGGCCGGGTGCCGGCCTTCCACCAGCTGGGGTACTGGCGCACCGGCCGGGGGCTTGTGCACCAGTTTTACGGCTTCGGTAATGCCCGGCAGCTGGTAGTCCGCCAACAGTTCCGGTGGCAACCAGTCTTTGATGGGGTAACGGTCCAGGTACTGCAGCGCCTGCTGGCACAGTCCGCGCACGCGGGGCTGCTGTATGCCTTCGGTGAGCGGATACACCGGGGTGAGCGTGGCTTCACTGGCCGGCGGCATGGCTGGCGGGTCTACCTGGTATTCGGGATGATAGAACTCATAGCCCGCCCTACCCGGGCGAACTTCCCCAAAGCAGCGGACTCTGGCGCCTTCAGCCAGTTGGTTACGCTGGGCGGCATTGAAGTGAAAAAACCGCATTACCAGAAAACCGGTGCTGTCCCGCAGGGTAACCTGCAGGCTGCGGCGCCGGCCCATCACCAGGTCGGTTTTCATAACCTCCCCCTCCACCACCGCAACATCGCCAATGCGCAGGCTGCCCATGGGGATCACCCGGGTACGGTCTTCATAGCGGTAAGGCAGGTGGAACAGCAGGTCCTGAATGGAATGGATACCCAGTTTCGCCAATATATCGGCGAGGGCGTTTCCTACGCCCTTAAGCTGGGTAACAGAGATGTCTTCCAGTGACGTCATAATGGCACTCAGGCGCCTTTGGCAACCGCCGGCGTTTCGGTTTTGGCTTTTTCGATCACCCGGCACTGGCTGGCCGCCAGCGACAGCACGTCAATAGCCTTGGGCCGGGGGAAGGTTACCCGCCAGGCCAGGGCCACAGTCCGGAAGGGCACCGGCGTGGCAAACGGGCGAACGGCCAGGATATCCTCGTGGTATTTCATTCCGGTGGCGGCAGACAAAGGCAGCACGGTAATCCCAAGGCCAGAAGCCACCATGTGACGGATGGTTTCCAGGGAGCTTCCCTCGGTGACCAGTTCCGGCTTGTCGTTATCGGCCCGCTTGGTGATGGCATCTACCAGCGGCGGGCAGGACTCCAGCACCTGGTCCCGGAAGCAGTGGCCCGGGCCCAGCAACAACAATTGCTCCCGTGACAGCTGTTCTGCGGTGATCTCATCCTTCGCGGTAAGGGGGTGGTCCGCCGGCAACAGCACCACGAAGGGCTCGTCGTACAGCGGCAGGGTCACCACTTCCGGTTCTTCAAACGGCAGCGCGATAATGATGGCGTCCAGGTCTGAATGGCGCAGCTTCTGGCGCAGGGCTGCGGTGTAGTTCTCTTCAATATACAGGGGCATTTCCGGCGCGGCGCGGCGCAGTTCCGGCAACAGGTGCGGGAACAGGTAGGGGCCAATGGTGTAGATGGCGCCCACTTTCAGCGGTGAGTTCAGCTGGTTTTTGCCGTCCTGGGCCATGTCTTTGATCACGCCCACCTGGTCCAGCACCCGCTGGGCCTGTTCGATAATGCGCTGCCCTGTTTCCGTTACCCGGATGCTGCTTTTGCTGCGCTCGAACAGGGGAATACCGAGCTCGTCTTCCAGCTTTTTAACCGCCACGCTGAGGGTAGGCTGGCTGACGTGACAACGCTCGGCGGCACGGCCAAAATGCCTTTCCCGGGCAAGCGTAACAACGTATCGTAACTCGGTGAGTGTCATGGTGAGCTCCGGTCGGATCGATCAGGTCGAAGTTTCACATACTTTATCAGCGAAAGCATAAGGATTGAAATTGTCTATGGCAATGACAGGTCACACATCACCTGCACGAATTCTGGTGGCCGGCTGCGGCAAGCTTGGTGGCGACATTGCCCTGGCCCTGGCCGATACCGCTCAGGTGTACGGTTTACGCCGCAATCCGGACAAGGTACCGGATGGTATTACCGGGATCGGCGCCGACCTCACCCGGCCGGAAACCCTGCAGGGCAAGCTGCCAGATAACCTGGATATTGTGATCTACTGCCTGACGCCCTCCAGCTATGACGACGAGGGGTACCACAACGCCTATGTCGCCGGCCTGCAGAACCTGCTGGCCGCCATCGGCAACAACCCGCTGACCCGCCTGTTCTTTATCAGCAGCACCAGCGTGTACGCCCAGGATGACGACAGCTGGGTAGATGAAGCCAGCCCTGCCGAGCCAGACCGCTTTACCGGCCAGCACATTCTGCAGGGTGAGCAAACCGCCCTGAACAGCATTCACCCGGCCACCGTGGTGCGCTTCAGTGGTATTTACGGCCCCACCCGCCAGCGTTTCCTGGAAGAAGTGCTGGAAGGCCGGATGAACCCGCAGCCACCGGCGCCGTTCAGCAATCGCATTCACGAGCAGGATGCCGCCAGGGCCATAGCGTATCTGAGCCAGCAGGCCTTACAGGGCAAGGAGCTGGAGAATCTGTACATTGCCAGCGATTGCGAGCCGGTGCGGCTGGATGAAGTGGTGGAATGGGTTCGGCAACAGGTACCGTGCAAAGATCCGGTAGAAGGCGCCCGGAAAGGCGGACGTGCGGGCAGTAAGCGGTGTAACAACCAGCGGCTGCTGGCCAGCGGCTTCGAGTTCCGGTACCCCGACTACAAAGCGGGATACCGGGAGATGATCAACAACCTCAGCTGAGTACCATCACGGCTTCCATCTCCACCGGCACGCCTTTCGGCAGCGCTGCCACGCCTACGGCGGCGCGGGCCGGGTACGGCTCCTGGAAGTAGGTGGCCATGATCTCATTCACCGTGGCAAAGTTGGCCAGGTCGGTCATGTAGATGTTCAGCTTTACGATGTCTTTCAATTCACCACCGGAGGCTTCGCAAACAGCCTTCAGGTTTTCGAAGACCTGGCGGGTCTTGGCGGCAAAGTCACCGGGCACCACTTCCATGGTGGCCGGGTCCAGGGGAATCTGGCCAGACAGATACACGGTATCTCCGGCCTTTACTGCCTGGGAGTAGGTGCCAATCGCCTGCGGGGCGTTGTCGGTCTGGATAACAGATTTGTTGGTCATGACGCTTGTTTTCCTCTCGTCCAAAACGCCAATCGTCACCTCTCGGCGTGGCGACTGTCAACCACGCGAAGGTCTCGGTCAGTAGCGAACCCGGCTGATGTGAGTCACCGCCCGGATGTTACGCACCCGGCGCATCACCCTCGCCAGGTGTTTACGGCCATTCACGTGTACCACCAGGCTGACAATGCCGAACTTGGCATTCTGGTCTTCTACGTTGATGCGCTCGATATTGCCGTCGGCCATCGCCACCGCATTGGCCATCTCGGCGATAACACCACGCTGGCGCTCCAGTTCCACACGCAGTTCAACCGAGAACTCATCGGTGATGTCCTTGGCCCACTTCAGATGGGTCAGGCGGGCCCGGCCTTCGTCGTCTTCCGGCAGGCGGGAGCAGGTGTCGGAGTGAATAACCATGCCGTTACCGGAATCCATAACGCCCACTACCGGGTCACCGGGGATGGGTTTGCAGCAGGTGGCAAAGCGCACCAGCATGCCTTCGGTACCCCGGATGGTCACCGCGCCCTGCTTCTCGGCGGCAGAGTTTTCCAGGTTAGCCGTGGTGTCCAGCCCCTCACCACCACTGACCAGCTGCCGTGCCACCAGGTAAGCCATGCGGTTACCCAGGCCAATATCGCTGATCAGGTCATCAAAGCTGTTCACCTGGTTGTGGCTGACCACCGCCTGCCGCTGGGCTTCGGTGATATCAGAGAGCTTGGCGCCAAAGCCTTTGAGGGAGCGCTTGAGCAGGGTACGACCGAGTTCCAGGGATTCTGCCCGCTTGCGGGTTTTCAGTACGTGGCGGATGCTGCTGCGGGCCTTACCGGTCACCACAAAACTGAGCCAGGCCGGATTGGGCCGGGCGCCCGGTGCAGTAATGACCTCCACCGTCTGGCCGCTTTGCAGGGGCTGACTCAGAGAGGCCAGGTTGCGGTTAACACGACAAGCTACCGTGGCGTTGCCGATATCGGTATGGATGGCGTAGGCGAAGTCGACCGGTGTCGCCCCGCTGGGCAGTTCCATAATCCGGCCCTTGGGGGTGAACACGTAAATTTCGTCCGGGAACAGGTCGACCTTCACATGCTCGATGAATTCCATCGAATCATCGGCCCGTTCACGCATTTCCATCAACCCTTTCACCCAGCGGTCTACCCGGGACTGGTTGATATTGGTAACGCCGGACTCTTCATTCTTGTACATCCAGTGGGCAGCAATACCGTTGTTGGCGATGTGCTCCATTTCCTCGGTGCGGATCTGGATTTCAAT
>CAYUNQ010000086.1:9584-9851 GCA_964446185.1 uncultured Marinobacter sp.
GTTCACATGCATGCCGAACAACGTGGTGTGCAGCGACTGGTAACCGTTGGCCTTGGGCATGGCAATGTAATCTTTGAACCGGCCCGGCAGAGGCTTGTACAGGCTGTGTACGGCGCCCAGAATACGGTAGCAGTCGTCTTCGGTATCGGTGATGATGCGGAAAGCGTACACATCCATGATTTCATGGAAGGATTTCTGCTTGAATTTCATCTTGTTATAGATGGAATTCAGGTGTTTTTCCCGCCCCAGAATCCGCCCTGGCAGGCC
>CAYUNQ010000087.1:0-9721 GCA_964446185.1 uncultured Marinobacter sp.
CCGACAAGCCCGAGCTGCAGAACCGCCACGAGCGCAAGCGTGCGCTGGAAGGCGAAGCCGCCTAAGCCCTGAACCTTTAATCGAAACGTTTTGTGATCCGATCGGCCCGCCCTGGCGGGCCGACCCAGGGACGCTTGCGCCCCGAAAACGGTCTTCACAACAACAAGATGGAGTGACGAACATGACTCGCCAACTCGACCGACTTGAAAAGCAGATCCGTGGGGCGGTAGAAGCTGACCCGACAACCGGCCATTACCGCTGTGATCGCAGCATCTTCACCGACGAAGAGCTGTTTGAACTGGAGATGAAGCACATTTTTGAAGGCAACTGGATTTTCCTGGCCCATGAAAGCCAGATCGAGAATCCGGGCGACTATTACACCACTATGGTAGGTCGTCAGCCGGTGATCATCACCCGGACCAAGGATGGCGAGCTCAAGGCGATTCTGAACACCTGTACCCACCGCGGGGCCACCCTGTGCCGCAAGAAGCGTGGCAACAAGACCTCCTTCACCTGCCCGTTCCACGGCTGGACCTTCAAGAACGACGGCAAGCTGCTGAAGGCCAAGGACCAGAAGAAGGGCGGTTACCCGGACAGCTTCAACGTGGACGGCTCCCACGACCTGAAACAGCTGCCGAAGTTCGAGAACTATCGCGGCTTCCTGTTCGGCAGCCTGAACGCCGACGTGTTGCCGCTGGAAGAGTACCTGGGTGAGACCACCAAGGTGCTGGATGCCATTGTTGACCAGGCGCCGGAAGGCCTGGAGATCCTGCGCGGTGCCTCCACCTACACCTACGAAGGCAACTGGAAGCTGACCGCCGAGAACGGTGCCGATGGCTACCACGTAAGCACCGTGCACTGGAACTACCTGTCCACCATGGGCCAGCGCAACTACGAGAAGGGTGGTACCGGGGCAGTCGACGCCAAGAGCTGGTCCAACGAGGGTGGTTTCTACTCCTTCGAGAACGGCCACATGATGCTGTGGACCCGCCTGACCAACCCGGAAGTGCGCCCGGTTTATGACCAGTTGCCACGATTGGAAAAAGAGCTGGGTGAAGAGCGCGCCGACTTTATTGTGGGCACCACCAAGAATCTGTGCCTGTACCCGAACGTCTACGTGATGGACCAGTTCTCCACCCAGATCCGGGTACTGCGCCCGATCGACGTCAACAAGACCGAGATCACCATCTATTGCTGGGCACCCAAGGGCGAGTCGGCCGAGAACCGTGCCAAGCGTATCCGCCAGTACGAAGACTTCTTCAACGTCTCCGGTATGGGCACGCCCGACGACCTGGAAGAGTTCCGTGCCTGTCAGCAGGGCTACTACGCCAAGGGCACCAAGTGGAATGACATGAGCCGTGGCGCCCAGCACTGGATTGAAGGTGCGGACGACTGGGCCAAGCGCATCAACCTGAAGCCGATCCTCAGCGGTGCCAAGCCGGAAGACGAAGGCCTGTACGTCACCCACCACCAGCACTGGGTGGAGGAAATGACCAAGGCCATTGAAACCGAGCGCGCGCGCTTTATTTCGCTGTCAGAGGAGGCTTCCGCATGAGCATGTCTTACGAGCAGATCCAGGCGTTTATCTACCGGGAAGCCCGCCTTCTGGACGACCGCCAGTGGGATGAGTGGCTCAAGTGCTACCACGAAGACGTCACCTACTGGATGCCGGCGTGGGATGACAACGATGAGCTGACCGAAGATCCGCAGACCGAGATCTCGCTGATCTACTACCCGAACCGAAACGGCCTGGAAGATCGCGTTTACCGGCTGAAGACCGAGCGTTCCGGCGCCAGTTCCATTCCTGAGCCGCGCACCGTGCACCTGACCAGCAACCTGGAAATCCTGGAGCGGGACGGTGACACCGTGAAGCTGCGGTTCAACTGGCAGACCAACAGTCATCGCTATAACACGACCCAGTCGTTCTTCGGCGTGTCTTTCTACACCCTGGACTGCAGTGGCGAGCAGCCGCTGATTACCGAGAAGAAGGTGGTTCTGAGCAACGATTACATCAATCAGGTGATTGATATCTATCACCTGTAATTGATGGGGAGAGCATCATCATGAGTTACAACATCGCGCTTAATTTTGAAGACGGCGTTACCCGTGTGATCACCTGCAACGAAGGTGAAACCGTACTCGACGCCGCCTACCGGGCCCAGATCAACCTGCCCATGGACTGTTCCGACGGTGTCTGCGGAACCTGCAAGGGTTCCTGCCACCAGGGCGAGTTCGATATGGGCGACGAGTACATCGACGAGGCGCTGTCCGACGAGGAAGCCGAGCAGGGCATGGTGCTGACCTGCCAGATGGTGCCCTCCAGCGACTGTGTGGTGGAAATTCCGGCGGCCGCCTCGCTGTGCAGCAAGGCCGGGAACGAGGCTGTGACCGGCACCGTGACCGAGGTTAACCTGATTTCCCCCACGGCCATCGAGCTGAAGGTCGCCGCCGATGCCGACATCGGCTTCCTGCCGGGCCAGTATGTGAACATCCAGGTGCCGGGCACCGAGGAAACCCGCGCCTACTCGTTCAGCTCCCGTCCGGGCAGCCGCGAGCTGAGCTTCCTGATCCGCAATGTGCCGGGTGGCCTGATGAGCTCCTGGCTGGTGGGTAAGGCCAAGACCGGTGACAAGGTGACCCTGACCGGCCCCATGGGCGTGTTCTACCTGCGCCCGGTACAGCGTCCGGTGCTGATGCTGGCCGGTGGCACCGGCCTGGCCCCGTTCCTGGCGATGCTCGAAAGCCTGAAGGAAAAAGGCTGCGACCAGCCTACTCACATGATCTACGGCGTTACCAACGACGATGACCTGGTCGGGCTGGACGCGCTGGAGCAGTTTGCTGCGGCCATCGACAACTTCAGTTTCAAGACTGTGGTGGCCAGTGACGAAAGCACCCACCCGCGCAAGGGCTACGTGACCAACCATATGGAAGATGCGCCCATCAACGACGGCGATGTGGACGTGTACCTGTGCGGGCCGCCTCCGATGGTTGATGCCGTATTGGGTTACTTCCGGGAGCAGGGCATTGAGCCCAATTCCTTCCACTACGAGAAGTTCACGCCCAGCGTATCGGCGGTTGAGGAGAAGGTGGCATGACCCCGCGCTTCACCGACAAGGTGATGGTGGTGACCGGGGCAGCCCAGGGCATTGGCCGGCGGGTGGCGGAACTGGCCGCCGCCGAAGGCGCCCGGCTGGTGCTGGTAGACATCGCGGACTATGTGCAGGGCGTTGCCGCCGAGCTGCGCGACCAGGGCGTTGAAGCCCTGGCCGTGCAGGCCAACCTGGAAACCTGGGAAGGCGCAGAAATGGTGATGGCCAGGGCCCATGAGCAGTATGGCCGCATCGACATCCTGGTTAACAACGTCGGTGGCACCATCTGGGCCCAGCCCTTCGAGCATTACCAGCCGGAGCAGATCCAGAAGGAAATCCAGCGGTCCCTGTTCCCGACCCTGTGGTGCTGCCGGGCGGTTCTGCCCTACATGGTCGAACAGAAATGCGGCGCTATCGTGAACGTGTCTTCGGTGGCCACCCGTGGCCTGATGCGCGTGCCCTACGGCGCCGCCAAGGGTGGGGTCAACGCCATGACCGTCAACCTGGCCTTCGAATACGCCGAGCACGGCATCCGGGTGAACGCCACCGCGCCGGGCGGCACCGAAGCACCTCCCCGACTGACGCCGCGCAATACCGAGCAGCAGGGTGAGCAGGAACAGGCCTGGTACCAGACCCTGATCGACCAGACCAACGCCACCAGCTTCATGCACCGTTACGGCACGCTGGATGAGCAGGCACAGCCGATTCTGTTCCTGGCGTCTGATGCCGCCAACTACATCACCGGAACCATCCTGCCCGTAGCCGGAGGTGACTGCGGCTGACGGGCAGCCCCCAACCTCCTACAAAAACAAGACAGGGAGAAACAGACCGATGAGAAATATAGACGTCAACGACGTTATTGATAACGCCACCTTCACCAGGTTTCACTGGCAAGTGTTGTTCTGGTGCACCCTGATCATCATCTTTGATGGCTATGACCTGGTGATCTACGGGGTGGTGTTACCGCTGCTGATGGAGCAGTGGAACCTGAGCCCCTACGTGGCGGGGCTGCTGGGCAGTAGTGCCCTGTTTGGCATGATGTTCGGCGCCATGGGCTTTGGCATGCTGTCTGACCGGCTCGGGCGTAAGAAAACCATCCTGATGTGCGTGGTGCTGTTCAGCCTGACCACGGTCATTAATGGCTTTGCCAACACCCCCTGGCAGTTCGGCATTCTGCGCTTTATCGCCGGTCTCGGCATCGGTGGGGTCATGCCTAACGTGGTTTCGCTGATGAGCGAATACTCACCACAGAAAAGTCGCAGTACCCTGGTGGCACTGATGTTTTCCGGTTATGCCGTGGGCGGCATGATGTCCGCCGGGCTGGGTATCTGGATTGTGCCCAACTTCGGCTGGGAAATCATGTTCTACCTGGCCGTGGTGCCCCTGCTGCTGTTGCCGTTGATGATGAAGTTTCTGCCGGAATCCGTGGCGTTTCTGATGGCGCAGAAGCGCGAGGGTGAGGCCCGCAGCATTCTGCAGAAACTGGCCCCGGTGCGCGAGATCAATGAGATGGACACCCTGACAGTACCACCGACCACGGAGAGCAAGGCGCCGGTGCTGGAGTTGTTTCGGGATGGCCGGGCATTCAGCACGGTGATGTTCTGGATTGCCTTCTTCTGCTGCCTGCTGATGGTGTATGCCCTGGGTTCGTGGTTGCCCAAGCTGATGTCCCTGGCCGGCTATGAGTTGAGCTCCAGCCTGATGTTCCTGATGGTGTTGAACATCGGGGCCATATTCGGAGCGGTTGGCGGAGGCTGGTTGGCAGACCGGTTGTCATTACGCACGGTCTTGGTCAGCTTCTTTATCCTGGCTTCGGTGTCTCTGGTGATGCTGGGCTACGAAAGCCCGATGTGGTTCCTGTACACCCTGATGGGTGTGGCCGGCGCCACCACCATTGGTTCACAGATCCTGCTGTATGCCTACGTGGCCCAATACTATCCCACCAGCATCCGTTCTACCGGACTGGGCTGGGCATCAGGCATTGGCCGCAATGGCGCCATCGTCGGCCCGATCATCGGTGGAACCTTGCTGGCCCTGGCCTTGCCGCACCAGATGAATTTCCTGGCCCTGGCGATTCCCGGTGCCATTGCCACCGTTGCCATTGCCCTGGTGGGCCGACAATTCGGCCCTGCGCGGGTGCGTGAGAATGCAGAGGTGAGTCTGGCAACCGGTAATTAACGAATCAGTGTTGATGTGACCTTGAGGGAGACAGTCAGTCGTAGCTAACCCTCTTTGCCCCGGCACAACTGTGACCGGGGCTTTTTTGCTGTTACACGGCTCAAACAGAACTCAATAACAAGGAGCTGAACATGCCCCAGTTGTTTCGGGACTTATCTGTGTCTGCGGTTGCCGCGGGGTTTCTGGCGGTACTGGTGTCCTATGCCGGGCCTTTGGCGATTTTCTTCCAGGCCGGTGCGGCAGCGGATGCGTCACCGGAGATGATGACCTCCTGGGTCTGGGCCATCTCCATGGGGGCGGCGGTATCCGGAATTTTCCTGTCGATCTGGCTTCGGGCTCCGGTGGTCACTGCCTGGTCGGCGCCGGGTACGGCACTGTTGGTGGTGCTGTTTCCGGAGCTTTCGCTCAACGAAGCCGTGGGGGCTTACATCACCGCCGCGCTGATCATCTTTTGCATTGGTGTTTCCGGCAGCTTCGATGCCTTTGTGCGGGCCATTCCCAAAGGGGTGGCGGCGGCTATGATGGCGGGCATCCTGTTCCAGTTCGGCTTGGGGGCCTTTGCCGCTATCGAATCCACGCCGGCCCTGGCCATCGGCATGCTGGTGGCCTACGTGGTCTTCCGTCGCTTTACCCCCAAATACACCCTGGTGCTTTTGTTGATGGCAGGTGTCATCCTGGCGGTACTGCTCGAAGATGCGTCGCTGGCCGGTGTAAGCCTGAGCTTCGCAGTTCCGACCTTCATCGCGCCGGAATGGAGCCTTGGCTCAACCCTGAGCCTGGCCATACCCCTGGTGCTGGTGAGCCTGACGGGCCAGTTCCTGCCCGGCATGGCCATTCTCCGGGGGGCCGGCTATCGGGTGAAAGCCAAGCCGGTGATTGCCGTGGCCAGCCTGGTGTCCCTGCCCATGGCGCTGTTCGGGGGCATTACCACAGTGGTTGCGGCCATTACCGCCGCGATCTGCACAGGTGAGGACGCCCACGAAAACCCGGACAAGCGTTATGTCGCCGGGGTATTTAACGGGGTGTTCTACCTGGTGGGCGCGGTCTTTGCCGGCACTATTGTCGCGCTGTTTACCTCATTGCCGTCGGCCTTTGTGGCGGTGCTGGCGGGCCTGGCGCTGTTGGGGGCCATTGCCAGCAATCTGTTTGCGGCACTGGAGGAGGCCAGCCACCGGGAGGCGTCGCTGATCACCTTCCTGGTGACGGCGTCCGGATTATCGCTGTTCGGATTGTCGTCGGCGTTCTGGGGGGTAGTGATCGGTTACGGTTGCTACCGGGTGCTCAACGGCGGGAAATAAGATTGGGCTGGCAGGCGCCAGCCCAATCGGGACGTCAGCCTTCCTGCAACGCCTGCAGTACAGCCTTGGCGGCACCTTCGGAGGACGCCGGGTTCTGGCCGGTAATCAGCTTGCCGTCCACCACAATGTGCGGTGCCCAGTCATCGCCACGGCTGTAGCGGGCGTTACTCCACAAGTAGTGGTGGCCCGGGATGCAAATTTCAACAGGAATTACGGCAGCAAGGCGGGAATGGATGCCCGGAGTGTCTATACTCTGGTTACATATTGCTCAATGGGTCAGGGAAAGTGTCCGCAATGAAGGTAACCCTTATCAAGGCAGCCTTGCTATTCATGTTGGTGCTGGTTGCGGCGCCGGCATGGTCGCAGCAAGGCACGGAAACCGTGGAGCCGCTGACAGTGGTGGTCGGCGTGGACCATGCGCCGCCCTACCGGATTCTGGAGCCGGACCGGAAAACAGGGCTGTACCTGGACGTGTTCGAGGAAATCAGCAGCCGCCTTGGCTGGGATGTCGAGTACCGTGAGGCGCCGTTCCGACGGCTTCAGCTCATGCTGCATAAGGGTGAGATCGACATGATGCTTGGCCTGGTGCGCAATGGTACCCGGGAGCAGTCGATGGAGTTTGTGGCGCCGGCCTTTCCGCCGGAGCGGCGATTGTTCTTCTATCTGGATGAAGCCAATCGTGTAAATCGCTACCAGGATCTGTATGGCAAAACCATCGGGGTACTGGAAGGCGCCAGCTATTTCAGCCGGTTCGACAAAGACCCGGAATTGCTGAAGGCCTCTGCTGCTCATTACGAAAACCTGATGCTGATGATGCAGAAGGGCCGGGTAGATGTGATTGTTGCGCCGGAGCTGGTGGGCTTGTATACCGTCAAGAATCTGGGCATTGAAGCCCGGGTCTCACCGTTTTTTGTGCCGGGGGAGCGATCCTGGATTGTGGTGTCCGGGCAATCACCGGCCGTTCGCTATGCCGATGATATCCGGGCTGCCCTGAAGCTGATCGAGCGTGAAGGCATTCGGGAGAACCTGGTGCTGAAATACCTGGAACAGCCGCTTCCCTGACTCGACCATCGGGAGCCCCCCCTTATCGGAATTTGATCCCGGTCTGCCCACCATTAACGGAACTTAGTATGCTCACGGTTGTCTTGAGGCAGAACCTGTTATGAGCATAAGGAACTCGTATGACAACCATTCGGTTATGGGATTTACCGACACGCCTGTTTCACTGGTTGCTGGTACTGGCGGCTGTGGGTGCCGTGATCAGCATTAAATCGGGCGCGATTGACTGGCATGAACGTTTTGGCCTGGCAGTAGTCGGGCTTTTGTCGTTCCGTATTATCTGGGGTTTTACCGGCTCTACCTATGCCCGGTTTGCCAGCTTTGTTCGTGGACCGGGAGCCATCATCGATTATCTGCGCGGACGTTGGCAGGGAGTAGGCCACAACCCGCTGGGGGCGCTTTCCGTGCTGGCGCTGATCGGCCTGTTCGGCTTCCAGGCGGCAAGTGGGCTGTTCGCCAACGATGAAATTGCCTTTAACGGCCCGCTGACTCCGTTGGTGTCATCGGCCTGGAGCGATACCCTGAGCAGTTGGCACCGTTTGACGGAATGGTTCTTGTACGGGTTGGTTATCCTGCATGTGGCAGCCGTAGTGCTGTATTCGAAAGTGAAGAAAGACAATCTGTTGAAGCCGATGATCACCGGTAAAAAGCCGGTTGAGAAGGGTCTGGCGGAAGATGCCCGGGGCGGTGGAGCGTTAGCGTTTGTGATTTCGCTGGTGCTGGCGGGGATTGTGGTTGTCGGTGCCAGTGGCAGCTTTGTATCGCCGCCACCGGCACCGGAGCCAGCACCCCAGAACCTGGGGTGGTAAGCCCGGGCAGTCTTACTTCGCGCGGAAGTTGTCGTGGCAGGCCTTGCAGGTCTCGCCCACGGCAGCAAACTGGCGGGCCAGCGCGGCTTTGTCACCGGTAGCGGCAACTTCCTGCAGCTTGTTGGCTTCGCGGCCGAAATTCATGCCCACTTCACGGGCCTTTTCCGGCTGCTGGAAAAACTCCGGCTTCAGGCGGGTGTTCTCGGCTTTGTCCAGGGTGGAATCCGGGCTGTAGAGCGCGCCCATGCCGGAGTTGGCCACTGCGGCAATGGCATTGGCTGCGGCTTTCATCTGGTCGGCGTTGAACTCAACGCTGCCGTCTACCGCCTGCGCCTTGATCTTGCCCATGTTCCAGGACATGAACTGGTAGGCTGCCTGGCGGGCTTCAATCTGGTCTTCAACCGTCATCTGGGCGCTGGCCGGCATGGCGAAAGACAGTGCCAGAGCGGCGGCGGATACGAAACTTGTTTTCTTCATTTCAGGTCCCTCTCGTATGGTTTGCGTTTGGTCTGATTGGTCTTGCTGCAAAAATGCCTTATAAAGGTTTGGTTATGAGCATGCTACCTGTATAGACTCATTGCTGACAGTTATAAGAGCCTAAAGTTCAATCCGGAGAAAATCCACCATGGCAATATGGACAGTAACCCCTGATCTTGACCAGATGATGGCACGCAGCCAGAAAACTGCCGTCAGTCACATGGGCATTGAATACCTTGAGGTCGGTGACGACTACGTGAAAGGCCGCATGCCGGTCGATGAGCGCACGGTTCAGCCGTTTGGCATTCTGCATGGGGGCGCGTCGGTATTGCTGGCGGAAACGCTGGGCAGCATGGCGGCCAACTGTTGCCTGAAAGACAAGAACACCGTGGCCGTTGGCCTGGATATCAATGCCAACCACATCCGCCCGGTTACCGGCGGCTGGGTATACGGAACTGCCCGTGCCCTGCATATCGGCAGTGCGACCCAGGTCTGGGAAATCCGGCTGGAGAACGAACAGGGCAAAGTAACCTGCATCTCGCGCCTGACCATGGCGGTCACCAAGCGGCCATAACGAGAGGCCGAAAACCCGGAAGCGGGGTCAGTCCGAGCAGGTGCTGACCCGGCCCCGGCCCTGATCCTTGGATTGGTAGAGTGCCCGGTCGGCCCGGTGCATCAGGTCTTCCAGGGTCTGGTCGCCCACAATGAGGCGGGTAATGCCAAAGCTGGCACTGGCGTGAATGGAACGGCCTTTGTGCTGGATGACCAGCTCGTTGAGCATTTCAAGCATCCGCTCCGTCAGTTCGATGGC
>CAYUNQ010000088.1:0-1957 GCA_964446185.1 uncultured Marinobacter sp.
GCGACAGCCCCAGGGTTTCCAGCCGTTCTACCGGCACATCCACGCTGATCTGCTGTTCCGGCAAGCCACGGATGTTGATGCGGTCAATACCCCGCTCCAACAGCTCGTCTTCAAACCGGTACACCAGCTGGCGCAGTTCGCTACGATCCACCTCGCCGTATACCAGTAGCCGGGCCACCGGTTCATACCGCTCCACCCGGGCTACCTGAGGTTCCTCGGCGTCGCCGGGCAGGTTGTTGAATTCATCCACCTGCTGGCGCACATCGTCCACCGCCTGGATCGGGTCGGTGCCTTCATGGAATTCCAGGCTGATGGACGACACCCCTTGGGCGGAGGTGGATGTCATCTTTTTCAGGCCATCGACACTGCGCAGGCGCTGCTCCAGCG
The DNA here is from genome assembly GCA_964446185.1 of uncultured Marinobacter sp. GTDB lineage: Bacteria > Pseudomonadota > Gammaproteobacteria > Pseudomonadales > Oleiphilaceae > Marinobacter. The sequence goes on from CAYUNQ010000088.1 coordinate 388, forward strand.
GGCCGGTAATACCGCGCTCCACGTCTTCAGCGGACGCGCCACTCCAGACCACCCGCACACTGACCACATCCAGGGCGAAAGTGGGGAAAAACTGGATATTCATGCGGGTCAGGGCCAGTGCTCCACCCAGCAACATCACCAGCATCACCAGGTTGCCGGCAACCCGGTGATGAACAAAGAAGCCGATTACGCCCTGCTTGCGCTTCACTGGGCAGGATCCCCGTCAGCATCTGCCAGTTCAACTTTCAAACCGGTCACAGCATTGGGCAGGTGGGTGGTGATCAGACGGGCACCGGGGGTGAGCTGCTCTCCGGCAATCAGCAACCGGCGTTCGCCGTTTTCGCTGCGGGCCTCGCCGATGCGTTCTACTTCAACCCGCTGCATGCGGCCGTCTTCGGTCATCAGGTAAACGCTGTCCGCGCCATACAGGGCGCTGAACGGTACGTCCACCGCCTGTTGCCGGGCGGGTCGTTCAAGGGTCAGGGGCAGCAACGCCCCGGGGCGCAGGCCGCCGGGTTCGCCCTGCAATTCCAGCACGGCTTCGGTTCCGGCGGGGTCTGACAGGCCGGCAAAGCGGGCCAGCACGAATTTATGGCCATTATCTGAAATCGCGGTCAGGGTTTGCCCCTGCCCAAGCGCGGTGATCAGTTCGTTCTGGAATACCTGGGGCACCCGGGCCCGCACTTCCAGGCCCCGGGTGGGATACACGGTCAGCAGAGGCTCGTTGCGGGATACCTGATCGCCTACGGCCACCTCAATACCGGTCACCACACCGTCAAACGGTGCCACCACCCTGGCCCGGTCGACATCCCGTTCCGTGGCCGCCAGGTTAGCCCGGGCCTGGGCCAGTTTGGCCTCGAGGCTTTGCAGGCGGGCGGGGTGTTCCTGGATAGCCCGCTGCCGGGTGCTGACGGTCAGCTCGGCACGGGCCAGGGCATCGGTTGCCGCCTCAAGGTTTTCCCGGGAGGCCAGGTTGCGCCCCACCAGCGATTCAATACGCTCAAACTGGCGTCGGGCATTGGCAACAATGGCCTGCTCACTTTTCAGGGCTTCCTGGTCGTTGCGGTAGCGCACCTGTTCGGAGCTTATCTGGGCATCCAGGTCATCCACCTGGGCCCGGGCCTGCGCCAGTGCCGGGCCGGTGTCCGCTTCGTCCAGCGCCAGCAACAAATCGCCCTGTTTCACGCTCATCCCCTCAGACACCGGGCGCTCCGCCACCCGGCCCGCCAGCGTGGCGGTGATGGTTTGCTGATCCGGTGCAAGCACCTCGCCATACAGCGGCAATACCGGTACACCGCTGGCCGGCTCGATGGCCTGCACCTGAACGCGCCAACTGCGTTCGGTGGCCATAACCTCCGCCGGTTCCGGACGGGTGGCTTTCAGGGCAATAAACACCAATACACCGACAGCCAGGATGATCAGGGGCAACAAACGTTTAAACATAGCCAGGTTTCTTGTTCCGGGTGGCAGGGTCGCGCTCACGCACTAAAACCACTATACGGTTTGCAGGGCGGGTTCGATGGCCACCACCCTGCGACAAATTCGCACATGTTAATCAGTGTTTTCAGAC
>CAYUNQ010000088.1:1967-9711 GCA_964446185.1 uncultured Marinobacter sp.
AAAAACCAGTACACCGACAGCCAGGATGATCAGGGGTAACAGACGTTTAAACATAGCCAGGTTTCTTGTTCCGGTTGGCAGGGTCGCGTTAACGCGCTAAAAAAACCACTATACAGTTTGCAGGGCGGGGGATGATTGCCCCGCCCTGCGGCAAATTCGCACAGGCTGGTCAGCGGTCTCAAACCCACTTGCAGCGGGCCAGGGTGTAGTACAGCAGCGGCACCACAATCACCGTGAACAGCGTGGACATGGCCAGCCCGAACACCAGCGAAATCGCCAGGCCGTTGAAGATCGGGTCGCTGAGGATGAAGTAAGCTCCGACTACGGCAGACACCGCAGTCAGCGCAATGGGCTTGATCCGCACGGCACCGGCCAGCACCACCGCTTTTTCCAGCTCCATCCCTTCGTCCAGCAGCTGCTTGATAAACACCACCAGCAGGATGGAATTACGTACGATAATCCCCGCCAGGGCGATCATGCCGATCATACTGGTGGCGGTGAATTCCTTACCCAGCAGGGCATGGCCGGGCATGATGCCGATCAGGGTCAGAGGAATCGGCGCCATGATCACCAGCGGCAGGATGTAGGAGCGGAACTGGGCCACCAGCAGTACGAAGATCATGAACACACCCACGCTGTAGGCGGCGCCCATGTCGCGGAAGGTCTCGTAGGTGATCTGCCACTCGCCATCCCATTTCAGGGTGCCTTTTTCCGGCAACGGCGGTTGCCGGATAAAGAACTGCTCCGGTGCCTGTTCCTGCTGTTTGAGCAGGCTGACCATGCGGAACATGCCGTACAGGGGTGAGTCGATCTCGCCTGCCATATCGGCGGTCACGTAGGTCACCGGCAGCAGGTCCTTGTGGTAGATGGCGCCCATCCAGTCCGCTTCCCGCACCTCGGCCACACTGGCCAGCGGCACCAGCTCGCCACTACGGCTGCGCACCTTGATGGACAGCAGCGCCGAAGGCTGGGCTTTGTCCGCCTCCGACAAAATCACCCGGATGGGCACCGGGTACTTGGCCTGCTCATCGTGCAGGTAGCTGACATTCACCCCGCCCAGAGTCGTCTGCAGGGTAGCCACCACCTGGGCCTGGGACACGCCCAGCCGTGCCGCCCGCGCCCGGTCCACCACCACTTCCCACTGGCGGGTGGGGGCTTCCAGGGTGGTGTCGATGTCCACCAAACCCTCAATGGTTGCCATATCCCCGGCTATCAGGTTCGCCAGTTCTGCCCGGCGGAAGGCATCGGCGGCGTAAACTTCCGCTACCAGCGGCGACATCACCGGCGGCCCCGGTGGCACTTCCACCATTTTCACCTTGGCGCCGTACCGGTCAGCAATCTCGGTGAGTGGGCCACGAAGGGCCTGGGTGATGTCGTGGGAGGGACGGCTGCGCGCCTCCGCGCTGGCCAGGTTGACCTGGATATCGCCCTGGTAGGGCTCGCTGCGCAGGTAATACTGGCGCACCAGGCCATTGAAATTGATCGGTGACGCGGTACCGGCATAGGCCTGCCAGTTATCCACTTCGTCCACGGTTTCCAGGTAATGACCCATCTCGGTCAGCACCCGCTGGGTTTGCTCCATGGGGGTGCGTTCGGGCATATCCAGCACCACCTGCAGTTCCGACTTATTATCGAACGGCAGCATTTTCAGGATCACCGCCTGAAACACCGGCAGTGACGAGGCGGCCAGGGTCAGCAGCACCACACCCAGCGCCAGAAAACGCCGGCGCCAGGCATGGTCTCCCAAAAACGGGCTCAGCACACCGCTGAAGATCTTCAGTGCCAGCGGGCTGACCCCATCGGCAGAGCTACCGGTTTCACCGGTGTCCTGCAGCGCCGCGCCCTTGTTGTGCTTAAGCAGGCGGAATGCCAGCCAGGGTGCCACCACAAAGGCCACAATCTGGGACACCACCATGCCGGCGGATGCGTTGATCGGGATCGGGCTCATATAGGGCCCCATCAGGCCGGTCACAAAGGCCATGGGCAGCAACGCTGCCATGATGGTCAGGCTGGCCATGATGGTGGGGGTGCCTACCTCATCTACCGCCACCGGGATGATGTCTTTGATGGCCCGGCGACTGTTCTGGATGCGGCGGTTAATGTTCTCGGTAATCACGATGCCGTCGTCCACCAGTATCCCGATGGAGAAAATCAGTGCGAACAGCGACACCCGGTTCAGGGTAAAGCCCCAGGCCCAGGAGAACACCAGGGTCAGCAGCAGGGTGATCAGCACGGAAATACCGACAATCAGCGCCTGGCGCCAGCCCATAAAGGCCAGCACCAGCAGCATCACCCCAAGAGTGGCGGAGATCAGGTCTGATATCAGTTTTTTGGCTTTATCCGAGGCCGTCAGTCCATAGTCGCGGGTAACCAGCACTTCCACATCCGCCGGCAATGCCCGGTTACGCAACTGCTCCAGACGCTGCTCGATCGCGGTGGTGATGTCGATAGCGTTCTCGCCCGGTTTCTTGGCAATGGCCAGGGTGACCGCCGGGTAGACATCGCCGGCCTTACCTGCCCGCTCGCTCCCGTGAGCGGGGCCAAAGCCGGCCAGCACGCTCTGGTCCGGCACGGTACTGCCGCGACGAACCTCGGCCACATCGTCCAGGTAGACGGCCGCGCCCTGATGCAGTCCCACCACCAGGCGCTTGACGTCTTCCAGGGACTGCAACAGGGTGCCGGCCTGCACCGGTATCGAGAGATTATCGCGGGTTACCCGGGCTTCCTGACTGGAGGCGTTGGCGGATTGCAGGGCACTTTCGATATCCGCCGTGGTCAGGCCGAAGCCGGCCAACAGCGCGGGATCAAAGACAATATCGACCCGGTCGGGCACGCCGCCGACGGTGTAGATATCCCGGGTACCGGGCACCCGCTTCAGGGCCACTTCCAGCATGTGCGCCAGGCGGGTCAGTTCTTCTCCGCTGTGGGTACCGGTGGGGTCATACAGTGTCAAAGTCATCACCGGTACATCGTCAATGCCCCGGGGTTTGATGACCGGCTGGGAGGCGCCGAGATTCTGCGGCAACCAGTCCTGGTTCGAATACACCTGGTTGTACAACCGCACCAGGGCATCCTGGCGGGCAATGCCTACCTCGAACTGCACGGTGATCACCGCCTGGCCCTGGCGGGACACGGAATACACGTGCTCCACGCCCTTGATTTCACTCATTACCTGCTCGGCAGGTGTGGCAATAGCGCTCTCCACTTCCCGGGTACTGGCACCGGGCATAGCCACCATGATGTCGGCCATGGTGACATCGATCTGGGGTTCTTCTTCCTTTGGAGTCACCACCACAGACAGAATACCGAGAATAATCGCCAGGATCGCCAGCATGGGCGTCAGGTGGTTATTCTGGAAAGCCCGGGCAATGGCACCGGACGGGCCAATCGGCGGCAGGTTATCGCTCACGGCCATTACTCCCTTGTACCCGGGCGCTTTCAGGCAGGCTCAGGCGTTCACTGCCTACCAGGCTATCCGGGTTGGTCACTACCCGTTCGCCTTCCGAAAGCCCGGCCAGAATTTCCAGCCGGCCGTTGTCGCGGACACCCACGCGGACCTGGCGCAACCGGGGCTGACCCTGGCCGTCCAGCACGAACACGGCCCGCAGTTCGCTGCGCTGAACCAGGGCGCTGGCCGGCACCCACAGGGCCTCCCGGCTGGCTACCGGTACGCTGACTTTCACCAGCATGCCGGGGAACAGGCTGCCGTTGGGCTCGTTCAGGCGCAGCCGCAGGCGGAAGGTGTGGGTGTCCGGATTGGCGTAGGGATAGAAGGTCAGTTCCCCGGTTTCCAGCACCCGGCCATCAGCCAGGGTAACGGTGGCCTGGCGTTCGCTGCGGGCCAGGTCTGCGTACTTCTGGGGCAGGTCAACCACCACCCGCAGTTGCTCCAGCGACAGGCCGCTGAGCAGCGGCTGGCCCGGACTCACCGACTCCCCCAATTCCACATGGCGCTCGGTCAGGATTCCGCCATAAGGGGCAATAATGCGGGTGTAATCCAGTTGTTTCCGGGCTTCCGCTACGGCGGCTTCCGCCCGCTCCACCCGCGCCCCGGCGGCACTGAGATTGTTGCTGGCCTGGTCAAACTCCTGCCGCGACACCAGCCCGCGCTCATGGATGGCTTCGATACGGGTGAATTGCTGCCGGGCGTTCTGCAACCCTGAGCGGGCTTCTTCAAGGCTGGCCTCGGCCTGCCGCAGGCGCGATTGCTGCTCGCTGTCTTCAAGGCGCACGATCAGGTCTCCGGCCGCCACCGAGTCGTCCACGTCAAAGGGCAGCTCGACCACCGTGCCGCTGGTCTGGGCCGACACCGTGCTCTGCTGAACCGCTTCGATCAGCCCCTCCAGGTGCACCGTTTCATTAATCGGTGCCCGGTTAACCGTCGTGGCCTGAAGATCCTGTGCCGGGGCTGTGATGGGCAAGAGTAACCAGGGTGCCAGTATCCATCCGATCAGCGTGCGCTTGGCCATCAACTTATTCCTTTTTGATATTTGCTAATAACCAGATTCTAGCACCCTTTTCACCCGATGAAATCAGGCCCGGGGGTTATTTTCCGGCTGTTCCGGCGGAGCCTCTGAGCCGCCCTCTTCGGCTGGTTTCCAGCCTTTGTCACCCAGGTCGTCACTTTCCGCCAGCAACCGCAGCAGGCGTTCCCGGGTCATGGCCTCGTGCAGCTCGATCTGGCGCTGTTCGTTACGCAGGGACTTCAGCAGTGCCGTTGCCATGAAGATCATCAGCATCATGAACGGAAAGGCCGCCAGTATGGAGATGGTCTGCAGTGCCTCCAGCCCGCCACTGAGTAACAGTACACCGGCCACAGACACCTGCACTATGCCCCAGGTCAAACGGGACCAGCGTTTCGGGTTGAGCACCCCCTTGCTGGTGAACATCCCCAATACAAAGGTAGCCGAGTTGGCAGAGGTAATAACAAACAAAACGATCAGCACCAGCATCAGCCCGCCCACAATGGCCGTACCCGGTAGGTATTCCAGGGTGGCAAACAAGGCCGAACTCATTTCCGTGGTGACCGCCTTACCCAGCGCAGCGCCCTCGAACAGCTCGAAATACAGCGCTGAACCGCCAAAGGTGGAGAACCAGACAATACTCAGCAGCACCGGCATGCCGATCACCCCGAACACAAACTCCCGTATCGTGCGCCCGCGGGAAATACGGGCAATAAAGCTGCCCACAAACGGCGCCCAGGACAGGCCCCAGGCCCAGTAGAAAATGGTCCAGCGCTCTACCCAGTCATCACCGGTGTAGGGCGTCATCACCAGGCTCATGCCGACCATGTTGGAAAAATAATCGCCGATGGCGTTGGTCATGGCCGCGGTGATGAAATCGGTGGGGCCGAAGAAAAACACAAACACCAGCAAGCCCGCCGCCAGCACCATGTTGGCATCACTTACGTAGCGAATCCCGCTTTCCAGCGGCGCCAGTGAACACAGCAGAAACACCGCGGCCACTCCCGCCAGGATGAACAGCTGCTGACTGACCCCGAATGCCGTGCCGGCCACCGCCCCCAGGCCACTGTTGATCTGGATTACCCCCAGCCCCAGGGTGGTGGCCACCCCGAACACGGTGGAGACCACGGCCAGGATGTTGATGGCATGGCCGGCACCGGAATCCACCCGGTCACCCATGGTGGAACGGAATGCCTCACTGATCAGCCCCGGGCGCTGCAGCCGGAAACGCACATAGGCAATGGCCAGCCCCACCAGGGCAAAGTTGGCCCATTGATGAAAACCCCAGTGAAACAGCGAATAGCGCATGGCCATACTGGCGGCCTGGGGGCTTTCCGGTTCAGCGGAACCAAATGGCGGCGAGACAAAGTGGCTCATGGGCTCGGCCACCGCCCAGAACACCAGACCCACCCCCATACCGGCGGAAAAGATCATGCCCAGCCAGGTCAGGTAGGAGAACTCCGGCGCTTCGCCGTCGGCCCCCAGCCGTATCCGGCCGTAGTTGCTGCCGGCAATGGCTATGCAGAACACCAGGAAACCCGAGGTGGCAAACAGGTACAGCCAGCCAAAGTGCAGGGTGGTGAATTCCAGTGCCTTGTGGGCAAAGAACGAGAGCTGGTCCGGCTTCAGCCCGCCAGCCACCACAAAGAGTGCCAGCAAAACGAACGAACCATAAAAAACCCAACCGGGACGATGACTCATAACTCCCCTGTTATCCGATACTGCTGAATTTATCGCGTTCCCATTCTAGTCATATTGGTCAACCCCTGCAGAAAGGCACAAAAAAACCCCGGACAGACTCAACATCTGCCCGGGGTATAAATGTCACCCGCCGGCTATGAGAAGCGGGTAACCGCCATAATCGTCTTTACCACCGGGCCGTGAGTGCTGCCCGCACGGTACGGCCGGGCTCGTTGACCTTGAAAAACTCCTGGCCCAGGGCATCCGCTTTGCTCACATGAGACGCCCAGGTCTTGTCGAACAGGTTATCCACTGCCCAGGTCAGGCTCAGGTTAGCCATTAACGGATGGGTGCCGGACAGATTGAAGACGCCGTAGCCCGGTGAGGTGCTTGGGTCCAGGCCAGACTCGAGATCTACCCGATCCTGCCGGCGCGCCAGCTGCCATTCTGCTTCCAGGGTGTGGCCCTGATGATGCCAGCCCAGGGTCTGGATAAACTGGATGGGCGGAATCCGCGGCAGCGCCTTGTCGGCATCCCGGTTTTCACCCCTTACAGACGCCAGCTTGCTATTCGTGCTCCAGGTACCGTTGCTCCAGCCCAGCTGGCCTTCAACACCCAGCAAACGGGCATCAATGTTGTAGTAGCGGTCCTGGGAGCGCAGCACGTAGTCATCCACCTGGTCTACCCAGACCGCCGGGCGCCAGTTCCAGTTGCCTTCCCGGCCCGACAGGCTGATTTCCAGCTTGTTGTGTTTCTCGGTGTCGAGGCCCGGGTTACCTACCCATTCAGCCGTTTTGTTGACATAGCGTTCGGTCACCCCCGGGCTACGAACGCTGTGGCTGGCCACCACATCCAGGCTACGATTCGGCGCGTAACGCCACTCACTGCTGACAAACCCACTGACATTGTCATCAACCGCTTCAGTGTTCGTGGTTTGATATGCGTTTCTATATCGATCCAGGGCCGTGGCACCCCCCATCGCAGGCAGGCCAGCCTTGGTGGCATCCATTTCCACCCGGTCATACCGGATACCGCCGCCCAGCTGCAGGCCAGGCTGAACACGGGTGAACTGTTCGAAGAACACTCCCACGCGATCCCGCTCAACCCCCGGCCACATGTAAGAGGCCACAAAGTCTCTATCCACGTTGTTCAGGGCGGCATCCCAGTCGTTGGTCTCGTAATCGACACCAACCGCCCAGTCTGTGTACTCGGTTGCACGCTGATCCAGGGTCAGCCGCACGCCCTGAGTACGGGTCTCAGAGGCGGTCAGCATTTTCATGGGGGCGGTCTGCTCACGCAGACTGAAGTTGTCCATCACATGGTCAACATCCGCCTGCCAGGCCATCAGGCTCCAGCCACCATTGGCAACCGGCGCACCCAGTTCCAGTCGGTACAGGTCGGTATCGGTTTTCGGTGCATCCATACCGCGGCCCGGGAAGCTGACATCCCGCTCTTCCTGGCGGCTGACCATGCCTTTGATGTAGAAGCCGTTATCAGCTGTCCAGGCACCATCCACCCGGCCTTCGGTGTTTTCGTAGGAGCTGCGGACTTCGTTACCGTCGCCGTCTTCGTAATCGTCGGCTTCGTCGTAGCCGCCGGCA
>CAYUNQ010000089.1:0-4330 GCA_964446185.1 uncultured Marinobacter sp.
CCGGCAGGCCCAGATGCTCAGTACCGCCCTTACCCGGGCTGACACCGCCAACCATCTTGGTGCCGTACTCGATCGCTTGCTCAGAGTGGAAAGTACCCTGTGCGCCGGTAAAGCCCTGGCAGATAACCTTGGTGTCTTTGTTGATCAGGATGCTCATTACTTACCCCCTGCAGCTTTAACGACTTGCTCTGCGGCATCCGCCAGACTGGTGGCGGCGATGATGTTCAGGCCACTTTCGGCGAGAACCTTGGCACCCAGGTCTGCGTTGTTGCCTTCCAGACGGACCACAACCGGTACTTTAACGCCCACTTCTTTAACCGCGCCGATGATGCCCTCTGCGATCATGTCGCAGCGAACGATACCACCGAAGATGTTAACCAGAACGGCTTGTACTGCGTCGTCAGACAGGATGATTTTGAACGCTTCGGTAACGCGCTCTTTGGTAGCACCGCCACCCACGTCCAGGAAGTTGGCAGGCTGGCCGCCGGCAAGCTTGATGATGTCCATGGTACCCATGGCCAGACCAGCGCCGTTAACCATACAACCGATGTTGCCTTCCAGTGCTACGTAGTTCAGTTCCCACTTGGCCGCTTCAGCTTCACGGGCGTCTTCCTGGGAAGGGTCACGCATTTCGTGGATTTTCTTCTGGCGGTACAGAGCGTTGCCATCTACGCCAATTTTGGCGTCCAGGCAGTGCAGGTCGCCAGCCGGAGTGATAACCAGCGGGTTGATTTCAACCAGCGCCAGGTCGCACTCTTCGAACAGCTTCGCCAGACCCATGAAGATCTTGGTGAACTGACCGATTTGCTTGCCTTCCAGACCCAGTTTGAACGCCAGCTCGCGGCCCTGGTACGGCTGTGCGCCTACCAGCGGATCGATTTCGGCTTTCAGGATCTTCTCGGGAGTTTCTTCAGCAACCTTCTCGATTTCCACGCCGCCTTCCGTGGAGGCCATGAAAACGATGCGACGGGTGCCACGGTCCACGACCGCGCCCAGGTACAGTTCCTGGTCGATGTCAGTCAGGGACTCAACCAGGATTTTGCTGACTGGCTGGCCGTTCTCGTCAGTCTGGTAAGTCACCAGCTTCTGGCCCAGCCACTTCTGTGCAAACGCACGGATTTCTTCTTTGTCTTTAACCAGCTTTACACCGCCGGCCTTACCACGGCCACCGGCGTGAACCTGTGCCTTGACAACCCATGCGTCGCCGCCGATTTCAGTGGCAGCGTCAACAGCTTCTTGAGGCGTATCGCAGGCGATGCCCTGAGATACCGGCAGGCCATATTCAGCGAAAAGCTGTTTGCCCTGATATTCGTGCAAATTCATAGTTAATGTCCCGTCTTTAGATGGATGATAACCACGTACGGAGAGTAACCGGCAGCGGGGCGCCCGAAGGCGCCCCGCTCATTCCGATAACGAATTACTTCTTCTTGCGGCGGTTGGCGATGTGAATCGCGCCACCGGCAACGGCCAGGGCCGCTTCGTGCACAGACTCGGACAGAGTCGGGTGCGCAAAACAGGTCAGGGCCAGATCTTCAGCACTGGAACCGAATTCCATGGCGATCACGCCCTGGGCAACGATTTCAGAGGCCTGGGGGCCAACCACGTGGAAGCCCAGGATGCGGTCGGTCTTCGCGTCTGCGATGATCTTGACCATGCCGGCAGTGGAGTTTGCCGCCATGGCACGACCGTTGGCCGCAAACGGGAATGTACCCACGTTGTACTCTTCACCTTCGGCTTTCAGCTGCTCTTCGGTCTTGCCGACCCAGGCAACTTCCGGCGCGGTGTAGATTACGTTGGGGATGCAGTCGTAATTGACCTGCGGTTTGTGGCCGGCGATGCGCTCGGCAACCATAACGCCCTCTTCAGACGCTTTGTGTGCCAGCATCGGACCACGAACGATGTCACCCACCGCCCATACGCCCGGCGCTTCGGTTTTGCAGTTATCGTCTACAAAGATAAAGCCGCGCTCATCCATGGTTACACCGGAATCTTCAGCCAGTGCACCATCGGTGAACGGACGACGGCCAACAGCAACAATCAGCTTGTCGAACTTCGCTTCCTGCTTGCCCTTGGAGTCTTCGTAGTTGACATAAACCAGCTTGCGCTTCACTTCAGCACCGGTCATGCGGGCACCGGTAATGATGTTCAGACCCTGCTTCTGGAATTGCTTCAGAGTGTCTTTGGCAATCTGCTGGTCAACGACCGGCAGGAACGTGCTCTGGGCTTCCAGAATGGTCACTTCGGCACCCAGGCGGGCCCACACACTGCCCAGCTCCAGGCCGATAACACCGGCGCCGATGATACCGAGGCGCTTGGGCACTTCTGTGAACTCCAGTGCGCCTTCGGAATCGACAATGTACTCGCCGTCAAACGGAGCCGGCGGAATTTCGACCGGCTTGGAGCCGGTAGCCAGAATCACGTTATCGGCTTCGTAGATCTTGGTGTTGCCGTCTTTGTCGGTCACTTCCACCTTGCGGCCCGCCAGCAGTTTGCCGTGGCCGTGGATGGAGGTCACGCCGTTGGCCTTGAACAGGCCAGCGATACCGCCGGTCAGGTTCTTCACGATACCGGCTTTGCGTTCCATCATCTTGGCAACGTCGATGCTGATGCCCTTGGTCTGGATACCAAAGCCTTCGAAATCGTGGCTGGCCTCTTCAAACTTGTGAGTCACTTCCAGCAGCGCCTTGGACGGGATACAGCCTACGTTCAGGCAGGTACCACCCAGAACCTGGCTTTTGCCGTCTTTGCTGGTCCAGGACTCAACACAAGCGGTCTTCAGACCCAGCTGGGCCGCTTTGATAGCCGCTACGTAACCGCCGGGGCCGGCACCAATGACAATAACGTCGAATTTATCGGACATAATCTTTCCTGTTATCGAATTCGTTGAGTGTCGGCTTACACGTCCAGCAGGATACGGGCCGGGTCTTCCAGCATTTCCTTGATGGCTACCAGGAACTGCACCGCTTCCTTGCCGTCAATCATACGGTGGTCGTATGACAGCGCCAGGTACATCATAGGCTGGATCTCAACCTTGCCGTTCACCGCCATCGGGCGCTCCTGGATCTTGTGCATACCCAGAATTGCAGTCTGCGGCGGGTTCAGGATCGGTGTGGAGATCAGGGAACCGAAAATGCCACCGTTGGTGATGGTGAAGGTGCCACCGGTCATCTCTTCGATTCCCAGCTTGCCGTCTTTCGCTTTGGTGCCGTACTCGACAATCTTCTTCTCGATGTCGGCCAGGCCCATGGCGTCAGTGTCGCGCAGAACCGGGACAACCAGGCCGCGGTCAGTGGAAACGGCTACGCCGATGTCCTGATAACCGTGGTAAACCATGTCGTTACCATCGATCGATGCGTTAACCGCCGGGAAGCGCTTCAGGGCTTCCGTTGCCGCCTTGGTGAAGAAAGACATGAAGCCCAGCTTGATGCCGTGACGCTTCACGAAGCTGTCCTGGTACTGCTTGCGCAGTTCCATGATCGGAGCCATGTTCACTTCGTTGAAGGTGGTCAGCATGGCCGCAGTCTGCTGGGCGTCCACCAGGCGCTTGGCGATGCTGGCACGCAGACGGGTCATCGGAACCCGCTTTTCAACGCGCTCACCTTGGGCAACTTCCAGAGCAGGAGCAGCAGCCGGCTTGGCAGCAGCGCTACCGGAAGATTTCTTGCTGTCTACGAAGCTCTGTACGTCTTCCTTGGTTACCCGACCGTCTTTTCCGGTGCCTTTAACGGCCGCAGGATCAACGTTGTTTTCTTCAGCCAGCTTACGGGCTGCCGGGCTCAGGATGGCATCGCTGGAAGCAGCGGCTTCCTCTTTCGGCGCTTCAGCCTTGCTTTCCGCGGGCTTGGACTCGCCAACCGCGCCTTCTTTGAATCGGCCAATGACTTCACCGCTCTCACAGGTGTCGCCTTCGCCTTTCAGAATTTCTTCAATTACACCATCAGCCGGTGCAACCACCTCGAGGACAACCTTGTCGGTTTCGATATCGACAATCAGTTCGTCACGGGAGCAGGCTTCTCCTGGCTGCTTGTGCCAGGTCGCGACGGTGCCTTCGGCAACCGACTCAGGGAAAACGGGGGCTTTAATCTCAGTTGACATTACAAATCCTTAGTTCGGTAGCTCGTCAGATTCCAAACGCGTCGTTAACCAGTTTCTTTTGCTCTTCGATGTGAACAGACATGTGTCCACAGGCAGGAGCAGCAGAAGCTTCACGACCAGCGTACTCAAGGTGCAGTTTCGGGTTATGGCGCTGCAGTGCATGCCGCATATGATGCTGACTGCAGTACCAGGCGCCCTGGTTCATAGGCTCTTCCTGACACCAGACCGCGCTCTT
>CAYUNQ010000089.1:4340-9709 GCA_964446185.1 uncultured Marinobacter sp.
GCAGTAGTCGATGATGTGCTCTAGGTTGGGGATATTGGCTTTGTTGAGGGGCTCAAGCATCTCCTCCGCGACCATGCGCTGGATCATATAGTCGGACGGGACGACCACATCGTAGGAGGAGCCGGCGCTCTTGAGCTTGGTGTACTGGCCCAGAATTTCGTCCAGGTCGTCTCCCGGGAACGGATACAGCTGCTCGATACGCACGATGGCGACATCGTCACGCTCATCGGATTTCTTCTTCTCCAGAAGATCATAGTAGACTTTGCCGCTACACATGATCACACGGGTAACTTTCTTCGGATCAGAAGGTTCTTTCTCGGGCAGTACCGTCTGGAAAGTACCGGAGGTCAGGTCGTCCAGGCTGGAAATAGCCTCTTTATGACGCAGCAGGCTCTTCGGCGTGATGGCTACCAGCGGCTTACGCAGCGGGCGCTTCACCTGACGACGCAGCATGTGGAACACCTGCGACGGAGTGGTCGGCACACACACCTGAATGTTGTGCTCGGCACACAGCTGCAGGAAACGCTCCAGACGCGCGGAGCTGTGCTCCGGGCCCTGCCCTTCATAACCGTGCGGCAGCAGCAGGGTCAGACCACACAGGCGGCCCCACTTGTGCTCACCACTGGTCAGGAACTGGTCAATCACAACCTGGGCACCGTTGGCGAAATCACCGAACTGGGCTTCCCACACAATCAACGCATTCGGAGTGGTTGTGCTGTAGCCGTATTCAAAAGCCATAACGGCTTCTTCGGACAGCAGGGAGTCATAGATTTCGAAGCGCGGCTGACCTTCAGACAGATGCTTCAGCGAAACATGGGTTGAGCCGTCTTTCTGGTTATGCAGTACCGCATGACGATGAGAGAAGGTGCCACGCCCAACATCCTGACCGGTCAGGCGGATGGGATGCCCTTCATCCAGCAAGGTGGCGTAGGCCATCATTTCACCGTAGCCCCAGTTCATGGCCAGAGCACCAGCCGTCATCTTTTCCCGATCGTTCACGATCTTGGACACCTGACGCTGGATGCTGAAGCCTTCAGGAACCTGGGTCAGCTTGGTGCCCAGTTTCTGAATGGTTTTCAGCGGAACACTGGTCTTGCACTTGGCTGTCCACTCGTGGCCCAGATACGGAGCCCAGTCAACGTACAGCTCTGTGTTGGGCTCTTTGACCAGAGACTTGACCACGTGCTCGCCCTTGTCGAGCGCATCACGGTAGTCGTTCTCCATCTGCTTGGCTTCGTCTTCGCTGATCACGCCGGCTTCAACCAGCCTCTTGGCGTACAGCGCACGGGTGGTTTCCAGCTTACGGATCTTGTCGTACATCAGCGGCTGGGTTGCTGCCGGCTCGTCGGCCTCGTTGTGGCCACGACGACGGTAGCAGACCAGGTCAATCACCACATCGTTTTTGAATTCGTTGCGGTAATCCATCGCCATCTGGGTAACAAACAGCACGGCCTCAGGATCGTCTGCGTTTACATGCAGAATCGGCGCCTGAACCATTTTTGCCACGTCGGTACAGTATTCTGTAGAGCGGGCATCTTCCTGCTTGCTGGTGGTAAAGCCAACCTGGTTGTTGATAACGATGTGGATGGTACCACCGACGCCGAAGCCCCGGGTCTGGGACATCTGGAAGGTTTCCATCACAACGCCCTGCCCGGCAAAGGCAGCGTCACCGTGCATAACGATCGGAAGCACTGTGCTGCCATCGGTATCGCCGCGGCGATCCTGACGGGCACGGACGGAACCCTCAACCACCGGAGACACAATCTCCAGGTGCGACGGGTTAAACGCCATGGCCAGGTGCACTTCGCCACCCGGGGTCATTACGTTGGAAGAGAAGCCCTGGTGGTATTTCACGTCACCGGAGCCGGAGTCCGCGAGCTTTTTGCCCTCGAACTCGTCAAACAATTCTTTCGGGTTTTTACCGAGGGTGTTCACCAAGACGTTCAGGCGGCCACGGTGCGCCATGCCCAGAACGATTTCCTTGGCACCGTAGGAGCCGGCACGCTGGATCAGTTCGTCCAGACAGGGAATCAGGCTTTCGCCACCTTCCAGGCCGAAACGCTTAACACCCGGGTAACGGGAACCCAGATACTTCTCCAGGCCTTCAGCGGCAGTCAGTCGTTCAAGGATGTGCTTACGGGTTTCTGCCTCGTATTCCGGACGGGAGCGCACCGGCTCCATCCGCTGCTGGAACCAGCGCTTGATACGGGTATCCACCACGTGCATATATTCGGCGCCAATGCTTTCACAATAGGTCTGACGCAGGCCTTGCACGATATCTCCGAGCTTCATGGTCTCGGAGCCGAAATTCAGTGAACCTGTCTGGAACTCGAGATCCAGGTCAGACTCGCCCAGTTCGTGGAACGAGGGCTCGAGATCTTCGACCGGCTCACGTTGCCAGACGCCCAGCGGATCAAGCTTGGATTCCTGGTGTCCGCGGAAGCGGTACGCATTGATCAGCTGCAGAACACGGATCTGCTTCTTGTCAGCATCTGAAGTGGCGCTTGCAGGCACACCACTGTTGGCAAGAAAACGCTGATTGCGGGAAATATGCTCGAACTGTTCGCGGATGGTCGAGTGAACGATGTCGCGGCCTTTATAGCCATCAACACTCGGAAGCTTGTCGAAGTAGCTTCTCCACTCTTCAGGAACTGAATTGGGGTCTGTCAGGTAGGTCTCAAAAAGCTGTTCAACGTAGGCCAGATTTCCACCCTGAAGATGGGACGTCTGCCATAACTGCTCCATGATGCTTTCGTGCATTTTGAATAGCTCACCTTGGGCTGGTGCGGGGGAGCGAGTATGGTCGGCCAGGGGTAAATCTCAGTCAATACGGGTTATTACGGCATGACTTTTGGCCACCACACCCTGCAAGGATGTTTTCCGTCCCCAGTGATTTTTTATACTCAGCTACACTGCCCGCCAGGCTGGATAAGCCCAAAAGGCAGCAAGCTCAAGTTTGCACCCCGTTAAGACTTTTGACTATAAGCCTTTGGTTGAAGGCCCCGCATATAGCGAGGCCTTCAAGGGTACTTACTGGTGTCAGAGCACCAGTATAGCTGGTGTTGCAAATTTCGCCGGTCAGGTGGCTCTTTGCAGCAGCAGGTTCCGGATATGGCCAATTGCCTTTGTGGGGTTCAGGCCTTTCGGACAAACACTTACACAGTTCATGATACCCCGGCAGCGGAATACGCTGAACGGGTCATCCAGGTTCGCCAGTCGCTCGGCCTGGGCGGTATCACGACTATCCACCAGGAAGCGATAGGCCTGCAGCAGGCCAGACGGACCGATGAACTTATCAGGGTTCCACCAGAAGGACGGACACGCTGTGGAGCAGCAGGCACAGAGAATACACTCGTACAGGCCGTCCAGCTTCTCACGGTCTTCCGGAGATTGCAGGCGCTCGATAGCCGGCGCCGGGGTGTCGTTCACAAGGTACGGCATAACTTTTTCGTACTGCTTGTAGAACAGACCCATATCCACCACCAGGTCACGGATAACCGGCAGGCCCGGCAGCGGGCGCAGAACCAGCTTGTTGTTCTTGACCACTTCGGAAACCGGAGTGATACAAGCCAGACCGTTCTTGCCGTTCATGTTCATGCCATCGGAGCCACAAACGCCCTCACGACAGGAACGACGGAATGCAACAGTCGGATCCTTTTCCTTGGCCAGCGCCAGCACATCCAGAACCATCAGATCCTTGCCTTCCGGCAGCTCGATCTCGACGTCCTGCATGTAAGGGGCGTTGTCAGTTTCCGGGTTATAACGGTACAGACTTACCAACATTTTCAGGATACCCCCTTAGTAGGTCCGGACTTTCGGCTCGAAGGTCGGAACCGTTTTCGGTGCAAAGTTCACATCACGCTTGCCAACACGCTTGTCGAGCGGGAAGTAGATGGAGTGCTTCAGCCAGTTTTCGTCGTCACGCTCGGTAAAGTCGTTACGGGCGTGCGCGCCGCGACTTTCTTTACGCTCGATCGCAGACTTGGCGGTTGCGTAGGCAACCTCGTACAGGTTATCCAGCTCCAGGGCTTCGATGCGGGCAGTGTTGAAGGCCTTGCTGGTATCAGCCAGTTTGGTCTTGCGAACGCGCTCGCCGATTTCTTCCAGCATCTTCAGGCCTTTTTCCATGCTCTCACCGTCACGGAATACGCCGAAGTAAAGCTGCATGCAGTTTTGCAGATCCTTACGAACCTGGGCTACATCTTCACCTTCAGAAGCACTGTCCAGACGCTCCAGGCGTGCCATGGCGCGCTTGATGTCTTCTTCGGAAGCGCCGTCAACTTCAAAGCCGCCACGCAGCTGCTCTTCAATGTGCAGGCCAGCCGCACGACCGAACACAACCAGGTCAAGCAGGGAGTTACCACCCAGACGGTTAGCGCCGTGTACAGACACACAAGCTGCTTCACCGCAGGCAAACAGGCCAGGGATTGGCTTGTCGACGCCGTTTTCGTCCTGGGTCAGGGCCTGGCCACCCACGTTGGTCGGAATACCGCCCATCATGTAGTGACAGGTCGGAACCACCGGAACCGGCTCTTTAACAGGGTCAACGTGAGCAAAGGTACGGGACAGCTCACAGATACCCGGCAGACGCAGGTTCAGGGTTTCTTCACCCAGGTGATCCAGCTTCAGAAGAACGTGATCCTTGTCGGGACCACAGCCGCGACCTTCAAGAATCTCCAGAACCATGGAACGGGCCACAACGTCACGGCCGGCCAGGTCTTTGGCGTTCGGAGCATAACGCTCCATGAAGCGCTCGCCTTCGGAGTTGATCAGGTAACCACCCTCACCCCGGCAACCTTCAGTTACCAGAACACCGGCACCGTGGATACCGGTCGGGTGGAACTGCCACATTTCCATGTCCTGAACCGGGTAGCCGGCACGCAGCGCCATGCCGATACCGTCACCGGTGTTGATCAGGGCGTTGGTGGTGGACGCGTAAATACGTCCGGCACCGCCGGTAGCCAGGACCGTAGCCTTGGACTTGACGTAAGACACTTCACCAGACTCGATGTCGATGGCCACAACACCAACCACTTCATCTTTGCTGTTCTTGACCAGATCTACCGCGTACCACTCGTTCAGGAAGGTAGTACCACCCTTCAGGTTGGCCTGGTACAGAGTGTGCAGCAGAGCGTGACCGGTACGGTCAGCAGCGGCACAGGTACGGGCTGCCTGGGTGGGGTTGTCCGGACCCTTGGACTGACCACCGAACGGACGCTGGTAAATGCGGCCCTGCTCGGTGCGGGAGAACGGCAGACCCATGTGCTCGAGCTCGAACACGGCCTCCGGACCCACGGAACACATGTACTCGATCGCGTCCTGGTCACCGATGTAGTCGGAGCCCTTGACGGTGTCGTACATGTGCCAGC
>CAYUNQ010000090.1:0-9659 GCA_964446185.1 uncultured Marinobacter sp.
CGACCAGACCTGGTCTTCACAGAACAATTCACAGGGAGCCCCGAACTCCATTCGGCTGAATTTACGTTTCTCTTTATTTGACGGTGCCAAGGCAAAACTCCTGTCAGGTTGGCTCTGTTTTGACTATAGACCCGACACAAACAGGAGCACAACACGCCAATAGTCTTTGACTGCGTCAAATAAGGTAAAACGAGGTAAACCAAAGAAAAGCAGGGGGCGGCGGCGCTCGGACTATTTCACGGAGTTGGAACAGCGGGCTGGTGGGGGAGCCTCCAAAAAATGTGCGGAGCCATGGATGGCGGAGCCCAAGCGCCACAGGGATGTGCCGCAGGAGCGTTTTTTTGGAGGCTCCCCCACCAGACCGCCACCCCCAACCGTGACAGGCTGGGAGCGGCCTAGAACCAAAGCGAAAGCTTACCGGTGATACTCGGCACTCAATTCGACAACGGCATTGATGAACGCCCCGGCATGCTCCGGATCCACATCCGGGGTAATACCATGCCCGAGGTTGAAGATATGCCCGGAGCCGGAACCGTAGCGCCTCAGGATATCAGCCACTTCCTGCCGGATGCGCTCTTTCGGCGCATACAGCATGGCCGGGTCCATGTTGCCCTGCAGGGCAACCTTGTCACCCACCCGTGCGCGGGCATTGCCGATGTCGGTAGTCCAGTCCAGGCCAACGGCATCACAGCCGGAATCAGCGATGGACTCCAGCCACTGGCCACCGTTCTTGGTGAACAGAATCACAGGCACGCTGCGGCCTTCGCTTTCGCGGATCAGGCCGGCAACGATCTTTTTCATGTAGCTCAGAGAGAACTCTTCATAGGCCCAGCTGCTCAGCACGCCGCCCCAGGTGTCGAAAATCTGGATGGCCTGGGCACCCGCCTTGACCTGGCCATTGAGGTAGTCGATAACCGAATCCGCCAGGTGGTCCAGCAAGCGGTGCATGACTTCCGGCTGGCCGTACATCAGCTTCTTGGCTTCGGAGAAAGTCTTCGAAGAGCCACCCTCTATCATGTAGGTGGCCAGGGTCCAGGGGCTTCCGGAGAAGCCGATCAGCGGCACCCGGCCGTTCAGTTCGCGACGGATGGTGGAGACCGCGTTCATCACGTAGTCCAGGTCGGACTCGGCATTCATCTTCGGCAGTGCGTCTACGTCTGCCTCGGTGCGGATCACCTTGCGGAATTTCGGGCCTTCGCCGGTTTCGAAATACAGGCCCAGGCCCAGCGCATCCGGAATGGTCAGGATGTCGGAGAACAGGATGGCGGCATCCAGCGGGTAGCGCTCCAGCGGCTGCAGGGTGACTTCACAGGCCAGCGGGGTGTTCTTGCACAGGCTGAGGAAGTCGCCGGCCTGGGCCCGGGTTGCACGGTACTCCGGCAGGTAGCGGCCGGCCTGGCGCATCATCCACACCGGGGTGCGGTCTACGGGCTGGCGCATAAGGGCGCGCAGGAAGCGATCGTTCTTCAGCTCAGTCATAATTCCAGTCTTCTCGTCGGTAAATGGTCAGAGACAATGGGAAGCAATGATACCCCGTTTGCGCCAATAAAAAAGGGCGGCTTTCCACTAGAAAGCCGCCCTTCTGACTCCGGTCAAGCGGTTAGTCAGACTTCAAGGTAGTCCAGAATGCCTTCCGCTGCCTGCCGGCCTTCCCAGATGGCAGTGACCACCAGGTCTGAACCTCGCACCATGTCGCCACCGGCAAAGATTTTCGGGTTACTGGTCTGGAACGGGAACGCCGCCTGCTCCGGTGCCGTTACCCGGCCGGAACCGTCGGTGTTTACGCCAAACTCCTCAAACCAGGGCGCCGGGCTCGGGCGGAAGCCGAAGGCCACCAGCACCGCGTCTGCCGGGATGATCTCCTCGCTGCCGGGCACCACTTCCGGGCGACGACGGCCGTTTTCATCCGGGGCGCCCAGTTCGGTGGTGACTACTTTCACGCCTTCCACCTTGCCGTTACCGACGATTTCAACCGGCTGTCGGTTGAACAGGAACTTCACGCCTTCTTCCTTGGCGTTGGCCACTTCCCGGCGCGAACCCGGCATGTTTTCTTCGTCCCGGCGGTAGGCGCAGGTAACGCTTTCCGCCTGCTGGCGAATGGAGGTGCGGTTGCAGTCCATGGCGGTGTCACCACCACCCAGCACCACTACCCGCTTGTCTTTCATGTCGATGAATTCCGCAGGCTTGCGCTCGAAGCCCAGACGGCGGTTCACGTTGGACACCAAAAACGGCAGGGCATCGTAAACACCCGGCAGGTCTTCACCCGGGAAGCCACCTTTCATGTAGGTGTAGGTGCCCATGCCCATGAACACGGCATCGAACTCGTCGATGATCGCCTTCAGCTGAACATCCTTACCCACCTCGGTGTTCAGGCAGAATTCCACGCCCATTTCTTCGAATACCTGCCGGCGCCGGGCCATCACGGATTTTTCCAGCTTGAACTCGGGGATGCCGAAGGTCAGCAGGCCGCCGATCTCCGGGTAGCGGTCAAACACCACCGGCTTCACGCCGTTGCGCACCAGGATATCGGCACAGCCAAGGCCGGCCGGGCCGGCACCGATCACCGCCACTTTTTTATCGGTCCACTTTACGTTGGACATATCCGGCTTCCAGCCGAGGGCGAAGGCGGTGTCGGTGATGTACTTTTCAACGGAACCGATGGTAACGGCGCCATAGCCATCGTTCAGGGTACAGGCCCCTTCACACAGGCGATCCTGCGGGCACACCCGGCCGCAGACTTCCGGCAGGGAGTTGGTCTGGTGGCATAACTCCACCGCTTGCATGATATTGCCTTCCGACACCAGCTTCAGCCAGTTCGGAATGTAGTTGTGTACCGGGCACTTCCATTCACAGTACGGGTTGCCACACTCCAGGCAGCGATGCGCCTGGGACGCCGCATGGGTTTCGCTGAACGGGTGGTAAATTTCCCCGAACTCTTTCTTGCGCTTCTTGGCGGGCACCTTCTTGGGGTCTACCCGCCCTACTTCCACAAACTGAAAGTCATTATGGAGACGTTCTTTCATGTTGCTGCTCTCTTCATCTCGATTTCGACGGGGGCTGCGCCTGCCGGCAACAGCCCATCAACCTATCTGAACCCGGGGGTTATTCCGGGCGGGCTCGGGTGTTGGCCAGCAGGCTGCGCAGGTTCGCGGCCTTGGGCTTGACCAGCCAGAACCGGCCGATGTAATCGTCGAAATCCTCCAGAAGGTGCTCGGCCCAGGCACTTCCGGTTTCTGAAATATGCTCCCGGATCACACCACGCAGGTGGTTCCGGTAGGCTTCCATGTCTTCCCGGGAGATCCGCTGGATATCCACCAACTCATGGTTGTACTTGTCCACGAAGGTGTTATCCAGATCCAGCACGTAGGCGAAACCGCCGGTCATACCTGCACCAAAGTTGTAGCCGGTGGAGCCCAGTACCGTCACCAGGCCGCCGGTCATGTATTCGCAACAATGGTCGCCGGCGCCTTCCACTACCGCATGGGCACCGGAGTTACGCACCGCAAAACGTTCGCCCGCCGTACCGGCTGCAAACAGCTTGCCGCCGGTAGCGCCGTACAGGCAGGTGTTACCGATGATGGAGGTTTCCTGGGTTTTGAAGTCGCTGCTACGGGGCGGCTTGACCACCAGCTTGCCGCCGGTCATGCCCTTGCCCACGTAATCGTTGGCATCGCCTTCCAGAATCATGTTCAGGCCGCCCACGTTCCAGACCCCGAAACTCTGGCCGGCGGTGCCGGTGAGATCCAGGGTGATAGGCGCATCGGCCATGCCCTGGTTGCCGTGCCGGGCGGCAATTTCGCCGGACAGGCGGGCACCGATGGAGCGGTCACAGTTGGTGACTTTGTAGCTCCAGGCACCGCCGGTTTTTTCGACAATAGCGGCGGTGGTGTCTTGCACCATTTGCTCTGCCAGCTTGCCCTCGTCGAAGGGCCGGTTGCGCTCTACCTGGCATACCTGTGGTTTGTCTGCCGGAATGTGGTCGTTCTGCAACAGGCGGCTGAGATCGAGCTTGTTCTGGCGCTCGGTGTCACCCGGCAGGCGCTCCAGCAGGTCTACCCGGCCCACCAGCTCTTCCAGGGTGCGCACACCCAGCCTGGCCAGCCACTCCCGGGTTTCTTCTGCGACAAAGCGGAAGAAGTTCATGGCCATTTCCACGGTACCCTTGAAGTGCTCTTCCCGCAGGTAATCGTTCTGGGTAGCAACACCGGTGGCGCAGTTGTTGAGGTGGCAGATACGCAGGTACTTGCAGCCCAGCGCCACCATCGGCGTGGTACCAAAGCCGAAGCTTTCGGCCCCCAGAATGGCGGCTTTCACCACATCCAGACCGGTCTTGATACCGCCATCGGTCTGCAGGCGGATCTTGCCACGCAGGTCATTAGCGCGCAGGGCCTGCTGGGTTTCGGTCAGCCCCAGCTCCCACGGGGATCCGGCGTAACGGATGGAACTGAGCGGGCTGGCCGCAGTACCTCCGTCGTAACCGGATACCGTGATCAGGTCGGCATAGGCCTTGGCCACACCGGCGGCGATGGTTCCTACGCCGGGCTCGGACACCAGTTTCACTGACACCAGGGCTTCCGGGTTCACCTGCTTCAGGTCGAAGATCAGCTGCGCCAGGTCTTCGATGGAGTAGATGTCGTGGTGCGGCGGCGGCGAAATCAGGGTTACCCCGGGCACGGAGTAACGCAGGCGGGCGATCAGGTCGTTGACCTTGCCACCGGGCAGCTGGCCGCCCTCACCGGGCTTGGCGCCTTGGGCCACCTTGATCTGCATAACATCGGCACTGCGCAGGTATTCAGCGGTGACGCCGAAACGGCCGGAGGCCACCTGCTTGATCTTGGAGCGTTTATTGGTGCCATAACGGGCCGGATCTTCCCCGCCCTCACCGGAGTTGGAACGGCCGCCCAGCGTGTTCATGGCCACGGCCAGTGCTTCGTGGGCTTCCGGAGACAAGGCACCGAGCGACATCGCGGCAGAATCAAAGCGGGGGAAAATACTCTCCACCGGCTCCACTTCACTGAGGTCGATGCCTTTAATGTCTTTCTTGAAGGTGAGCAAATCCCGCAAGGTTGCCACCGGGCGCTCGTTCACCAGGCTGGCGTATTCCTTGTAATGCCCGTAATCGCCACTGATCACGGCATCCTGCAGCCTGGCAACCACATCCGGGTTGAAGGCATGGTATTCCTGGCCGTGCACATACTTCAGCAAGCCGCCGGGAGACAGGGCTTTGCGGGGCTTCCAGGCCACCGCGGCCAGTTGCTCCTGGTCCTGCTGGAAGTCGAAGAAGTCGGCTCCCTGAATACGGCTGGGCACGCCCCGGAAACACAGCTCCACTACGCTGTCGGCCAGGCCGATAGCTTCGAACAGCTGTGCACCCCGGTAGGAGGTAATGGTGGAGATTCCCATCTTGGACAGGATCTTCAGCAAGCCTTTGTTGATGCCCTTGCGATAGTTGTTCTTGGCCTGCACCGGGTCCATCAGCAGCTCCCCGGTCCGGATCAGGTCGTTCAGCACCTGGTAGGCCAGGTACGGATACACCGCAGTGGCGCCAAAGCCGTACAGTACCGCAAACTGGTGCGGGTCCCGGGCCCAGCCGGTCTCCACGATGATGTTGGAGTCACACCGCAAGCCATTGCGCACCAGGTGATGGTGTACGGCGCCGGTGGCCATTACGGCGTTGACAGGAAGCTGGCCTTCGCTCAGATCTTTGTCGCTGAGTACCAGCAGCACCTTGCCCGTGCGAACCGCATGGGCCGCCTCGTCACAGATCCGCCTGATGGCCTGTTCCAGCCCCTCTTCGGGACGATAGCTCAGCACAATCCGCTCCACCTCGAAGCCGGGGCGGTCGTTGTTGCTGATTTTCAGGAACTTGGCCGGTGACAGCACCGGGGTGGTCAGGATAATCCTGTTAGCGTGGTCCGGGGTTTCCTGGAACACGTTCTTTTCCGCCCCCAGACAGGTCTCCAGAGACATCACGATGGTCTCCCGGAGCGGATCGATGGGCGGGTTGGTGACCTGGGCAAACTTCTGCCGGAAATAATCCGCCACGTGGCGCACCTTGCTGGACAGCACCGCCATGGGCGTGTCATCACCCATGGAGCCCACGGCTTCCTGGGCATTCTCCCCCAGCGGCCGCAGCACCTGGTCCCGCTCTTCGAACGAGACATTGAACATCTTCTGGTGCACCAGCAACTCCTCGGGCTCCATCAAGCGGAACTCGGGTGTGGCCTGGTCCAGTGTGGTTTCGATGCGCAGGGCATTACCACGCAGCCAGCGCTTGTAGGGGCGGGCGTTCTTCAGCCGCTCGTCGATATCACCGGTATGCAGCACTTCCCCGGTTTCGGTATCGATAGCCAGCATTTGCCCCGGCCCCACCCGGCCCTTGGCAACGACATCATACGGGGTATAGTTGTAGGTTCCCACCTCAGAGGCCAGGGTAATGAAATCATCTTTGGTGATTACCCAGCGCGCCGGGCGCAATCCGTTGCGGTCGAGCATGCACAGGGCGTAGCGGCCGTCAGACATCACCAGCCCGGCGGGGCCATCCCAGGGCTCCATGTGCATGGAGTTGTATTCATAGAAGGCTCGCAGGTCCGGATCCATGCTTTCCACGTTCTGCCAGGCCGGCGGAATCATCATGCGCACGGCCCGGAACAGGTCCACGCCACCAGCCAGCAGGATTTCCAGCATGTTATCCATGCTGGAGGAGTCGGAACCTGTCAGGTTCACCAGCGGCTGCAAGGTTTGCAGGTCTGGCAGGTCCGGTGAGTTGAACTTGGCGGCCCGGGCAATGGCCCAGTTCCGGTTGCCGTCAATGGTATTGATTTCGCCGTTATGAGCCAGGAAACGGAACGGCTGAGCCAGCGGCCAGCGCGGCATGGTGTTGGTGGAAAACCGCTGATGGAACAGGCAAATGGCGGTTTGCAGGGCTGGGTCGCTCAGGTCTTTGTAGAAGTTGGCGAGATCTGCCGGCATCATCAGGCCCTTGTAGGCCAGGGTGCGGTGAGACAGGCTGCAGATATAGAACTCGGAGTCTTCCGCCATATCCCGCTCAGCATGCCGGCGGCCCACAAACAGGCTGATCGCAAAGTCTTTTTCGGGCTTGCCCGCGGGCAAAACAAACACCTGCTCGATGCGGGGCATACTTGCCAGAGCAATGGGGCCAAGGCAACTGTCGTCCACCGGCACTTCCCGCCAGCCCATGATTTCCAGGCCTTGTTCGGTCAATCTTCGCTCAATTGCAGCCCGCCCGGCAGCAGCTTTGGCGTCTTCCAGAGCTAAAAAAACCTGGCCAACTGCAAATAAGTCGCCAGGTTTTTTTCCGAACGCTGCTTCGGCAGCTTTGTTGAGGAAGGCCTTGGGGCTCTGCAAAAGGAGCCCGCAACCATCGCCGGTTTTGCCATCTGCGGCGATGCCTCCCCGGTGGGTCATGCAGGTGAGGGATTCGATAGCGGTTTGCAAGAGCTTATGGCTGGCCTCGCCCTTCATGTGGGCAATCAGGCCAAAACCGCAGTTGTCCCTGAATTCGTCGGGATGATACAAGCCTGTTGTCATAAGCGTTCTCTCGTGTAAAAAGGCTTCCCGCCAGCCCTTTATGCACTGCCTTAGTGCACAAAATGAACTGACACCAAAAAAAAGGGGGAAGCGAGTCTACGCACGTATTTATACCTACGCAACAAGTTTTTTAACCGATAAGGGTGTTTTTTACACTTTTGCACCATGGGGGTGCAAAACAGGGGTGCCAAAACAGGGCAAGGGGCCTGCAGGGCACCAGAATCGGACCCTGCAGCCAGAAAACACGACAGGTAATCAGCGGATAAAAGCGTTCAGGGTTGCCCGGATATTGGCAGGCGCGGCATCTCCGGTCACACAGGCGTCACCCAAGGCTTTCAGAAGGACCAGCCGGAGCTTGCCGTCGACATTCTTCTTGTCGACCGCCATCAGGCTCATAAAGTCCTGTTCAGTCATGCCTTCCGGCGCCAGCTCCGGAAGCCGGGCCCGGCGAATCAGTTCGGCGGCCCGGGCCTGATCAGCAGGGCTGATATTACCCTCACGCACCGACAGGTCCGCAGCCATCAGCATGCCCGTTCCCACCGCTTCTCCATGCAGCCAGTTGCCGTAACCGGCATAGGTCTCTATGGCATGGCCAAAGGTATGGCCAAGGTTAAGAATCGCCCGCAAGCCGCCCTCTTTTTCATCCAGAGCGACCACTTCCGCCTTGCACAGGCAGGAACGGTAGATGGCTTCGCCGAGTGCGGCCGGCTCCAGCCGGACCAGTTCATCAATATGCGCCTCGAGCCAGCCCAGGAACGGCTCTTCCCGGATCAGGCCATACTTGATAACTTCAGCCAGCCCGGCGGAAACTTCCCGCGCTGGCAGTGTTGCCAGAGAATCGGTATCAATCAGCACAGCCTGGGGCTGATGGAAGGCACCCACCATGTTCTTGCCCATGGGATGGTTGATGCCGGTCTTGCCGCCCACCGAGGAATCCACCTGAGACAACAGGGTGGTCGGAATCTGGATGAACGGCACGCCACGCTGATAGCAGGCCGCTGCAAACCCGGCCATATCCCCCACTACCCCGCCACCAAGGGCTGCAATGGTGGTTTTTCGGGTATGCCGGTTCTCCAGCAAGCCGTCGAAGATCAGATTCAGGGTTTGCCAGTCCTTGTACTTTTCCCCGTCTGGCAGGGTAACCACATCCACGGCTTTACCTGGGAAACAGGCCCGGGCTTTCTCAAGGTACAGCGGCGCAACCGTTTCATTGGTCACGATCATCACCTGATTACCCACAACCCAGGGGGTCAGATCGTAAGAGCCAAGCAGACCCTGACCGATAACGATCGGGTAGCTGCGCTCCCCGAGATCAACCTCAAGTTCTCGAAGTACCTTGCTCATAGTCGCGCCCTTCTTTGCGTCGCTGTCGTTTGTGCCGGGGGGTTCTGGGGTTGATGCGGTTGACCAGCTGTCGCACCACCAGCCGGGGGCTTTTCCGGTCTGTGTACATCACTATGTCCGCCAGCTTTGTGTACAGAGGGTCCCGGACCTCGAACAAATTCCTGAGCACCGATTCCGGGTCATCATTCTGCAACAACGGGCGATTACGATCTTTTCGTGTGCGCTCTACCTGTTGCTCAATCGAGGTTTTCAGGTAGACGACCACAGAATTTTTCTTGAGCAAAGGATGGTTTTCCGAACGCATCACCGCACCGCCACCGGTGGCCAGCACGATTCCGGCTTCATCCGTCAGCTCGTCCAGCATGGCGGTTTCACGCTCCCGAAAGCCGTCTTCGCCCTCCACATCAAAGATCCAGGGAATGTTGGCGCCGCAGCGTTCTTCAATAATGCGGTCAGAATCGAGAAAACGGTACCCGAGTTCCTTGGCTAGCATCCGGCCGATGGTTCCGCTCAACAGATTTCAAGCGGGTGAGAATAGCACAGGGCGCACCTTTCCATAAGTCACCGGCACCAGAAGCACTACTCCAGACACGAAAAAGCCGCCAGGGTTAGCGGCGGCTTTTTCGGTTTACTGGCCGGATCAGTCGATCAGGTCGTTCTTGATGATCTTCGGGGTGATGAAGATCAGCAGCTCACTGCGCTCATTGATGTGCTGAGTACGCTTGAACAGGCGGCCAAGGTAGGGAATATCACCCAGGAACGGA
>CAYUNQ010000091.1:0-9606 GCA_964446185.1 uncultured Marinobacter sp.
CCTGGCGCTGGCCTTCAGCTTTGGAACTTACGGCTTGCTGCGCAAGAAGGTGGATCTGGACGGGCTGTCCGGCCTGTTTGTGGAAACCCTGTTGCTGCTGCCGCTGGGGCTGCTGACGCTGGCCTGGTTGTCCTCGCAGAATCTTTCGCACTTTACCGATAGCACCTACAGCACGTTATTACTGCTCTCCAGCGGTGCAGTCACGGCCATTCCCCTGCTGGCCTTTGCCGGTGCCGCCAGGCGGCTGAAGCTCTCAACCGTGGGCTTTCTTATGTACATCAACCCCACCATCCAGTTCCTGATCGCGCTTTATATCTTCCACGAACCACTGAGCACCGCAAAGTTACTGAGTTTTGTGATGATCTGGGTAGCGCTGGCGCTTTACTCGTGGTCAGCCTGGGTGGGGCGAGAAAGACGAGCGTGACATGAAACAACCCATCACCGGCTATCACCAAGACGACGACAACCACTGGGTGGCGCAACTGGCGTGCGGGCATAATCAGCACGTGCGCCATGATCCGCCCTGGGTGAACCGCCCGTGGGTTGTCACCGTGGAAGGGCGGCAGTCCATGTTGGGGTTCGAGCTGGACTGTGTGAAATGCGATGACGGCGCGCCGGCGGATGAGCGCCCGGGCCAGCAGGCTGAGCTTTAGGAAAGGGTCTCCAGATAGGCTTCCAGTTCGTTAGCCAGCCAGCCTACCACGGCGCCCCCTTGGGCCTGTTCCGATTCCAGAGCACTGAACACCTTCCACCAGCGGGCACTGCGGTGGTGGATGGTTTTCAGTTGCTCCTTCCGAAGTGCTTCCGCAATCAACGGTAACGGCAGGTCGGCCCAGCCGGCGCCGTCCATGACTGCATCCCGGATCAGCTCGTACTGGGTAAAGGCCAGGTAGTTGGCGGTTTCCGGGGACTCTGCCACCAGTTGGGCATCCTGCATGTAGGCCAGGGTGATTTCGGTGTGGCTGATCAGGTCGTCTTGTGTCACCCGCTTGAGCTGGCTCAGGGGATGGTCCGGCGCGGCCACGGTGAGCATGCGCACATCCGCCAGTTCCCGGAACCACTGGTAGCCCTCGTTCAGCTGTTCGGGCATCAGGCCGTAGGCCACGTCGACGGATTGGTTGCGCACCAGCGGCGGCAGCTCCCGGGGAGATGCCAGGTACACCGAGAGGCTGGTCTGGGGGAAGCGCTGTTTCAGGCGGCGCAGGATATCCCGCCAGATGTCCTCGGGGATTGCATCGTCCCGGGCAATGCGCAGTACCGATTCCGCGCCGCTCAGGTGGTGCTGGCAGCGGGCCTGTATCTGGCCGGCCACCTGGTCGAAGCGCCGGCAGTCGGTAAGGATAGACTGGCCGATGGCGGTCAGATGCAGCTGGTTGCCGCTGCGTTCGAACAGCTCAACACCCAGCTCGTCCTCTAATGAAGCCAGAACGGTACTGACTGTGGTGCGGCTGCGGTTCAGTTCCCGGGCGGCGGCGGCAACGCTGCCGTTACGCACCACCGAGAGAAAGGTCTTTATCTGCGAGGTTTTCATAGGGTTCTCGTAGCGCCGTATTTTCCGTCGCTCAGTGACTCACGCCTTTTGGAGCATGCCGATAATATGGCCGGCAATTCTCAGGAGGTCAAAATGTTTACTTCTCTGGCGCGGGAAAATATGGCGCTGACATTATCTGCTGCCGGTGCGGGCCTGTTTGCCATTGCCGGTATTGTCTGGGGACTCTGGGTTAATTCCCTAGTCATTCTTTTCGACGGCGCTTATTCGCTGATCAGCCTGGGGCTGTCGCTCCTGTCACTCTATGCCGCCCGTCTGGTACGCCGGCCGGCCACTGAAGATTATCCTTTCGGACTGGGTGCTGTGGAACCGCTGGTAATTGCGGTCAAGGGCCTGGTGATCGGTCTTGTCTGTGTGTTGTCGATGGCGTCTGCGGTGGTGTCCCTGCTGCAGGGCGGGCGAGCGGTTTCGGCGGATATGGGCATGGTGTTCGGTGCGGTGAACGTGGTGGGTTGTCTGGCGGTTTGGGTATACCTGCGTTGGTCGAGCTTCCGTAATGATTCCGGTCTGGTGAAGGCAGAGCAAAGCCAGTGGTTAATGGACAGTGCCCTGAGTGCTGCGGTGATGATCGGCTTTGCCGCCGCCTGGCTGGTTGAGCGGAGCCAGTGGTCGGCTCTGGCAGTGTATGCCGACCCGGTGATGATGCTGGTGATCTCCGTTTATTTTATGACGGTGCCGGTGAAGATGGTTCTGGAATCTGTGCGCGAGCTGTTGCTGGCAGCACCGAAGGATTGTGATCTCGAGGATATCCACGAAACCCTGGAAGATCTGGGCCTGAATCCGGCGCGGGTCAGGGTGGCCAAGCTGGGCCCCAACTTGTTGCTGGAAGCCCGGATGGTTCGCATCTGATCGCGGGCTCAGCCGATATCGAGCCCGCCCATAGCCAGAATCTGGCGGCGGGTGTCGGCTTTTTCTTGCTCGATCAAGTCAATGATCCCGGCAACCGCCCTTGGCAGGGTGGCCGGGGCGTCTTTCCGGAACTGTTCCAGCAATTCCAGCTGCATGTGCCGGTCCTGAAACCGGCCATAAAGATCCTGTCTTTTCCTCAGTGCTTTCAGATCCTGCTTTCTGGCCCCCGGGTCCAGTTCCAGTAAATAGCGTATGCGCTTGAGTTGCTTGCGCAGCTTGTGGAAATCTTCATCCGGTGCAGTGTGCAGAAGTTCTGCCGTGTTACGGTTGAAGCTCCGGAGTCGTTTACGGGTGGCTTTACGGATGTCTCCGGCGCTGAGGCTGGCAACCAGTTTGCGGAACTTGCCGGAGTCTATTTCGTTTTCCCAGCTTTGCAGGCTGTTGCGGTAGCGGACACTGCCAAGACGTTTGGCCAGGCGCCTCTGGCGCTTGGCTGCTTTCCCTCCGGCCCATATTTCCAGTGCTGCGCCCAGCTCCGGGTTATCCGGGCACAGGGCGGGCAGGTCCGTCAGGAATACGTGCAAGTCCCTTAGCCGGCCGGTGGCCCGGGCATGGCGCTTGAGCTGGGCAGTGGCGGGGCGCAGTCGGGTGGTGCCAGTGACTTCTGCAATAGCTTCGGCCAGGGCCCGGCTGCGGCGCAGGGCAATGCGGTACTGGTGCAGAAATTCGTCGTCCAGCCCGAGAATGACGCCGGGTTCCAGTTGTTTCAGGCGTTCGGCCTGGTGCTGAAGGGTTGCTGGCAAGTCGGAGATGGCGCTGGGCGCCGGCACACCGGCCCGGGTTTTGAACTTGCCCTCGAACTCCCGGAAACTGTAGTTCCGGGGTGTCAGAAAGGTTTCCAGTGTGCCCGAGGCTTTATCGAGCTTGTGCCAGCGCTTGCCAGGCAGTCGGATGTGGAGAAGGCTGGCGGTGGGTAAGGCCATCGGTGCGTGCTTGACCAGCCAGTCGGTCAGCTCCAGCAACGCCGGGTTATGGCCAACCACAACAACCCGGTCGATCCTGTCATCCAAGGTTTCCAGCCAGGCCAGAAGGCGCTTGAAATCGAAGGTATAGAGTGCCGGGTCGGTGTGAAACCGGTCAGTGGGGAAATCCGCCGGCAGAATGCCCCGGGCAGTCTGTTGTGCTCTCAGGGCATCGCTGGCAAACACCTCGCCCGATGCAAGAATGTCCAGCTGCTGTAACGTTTTACCCAGCGGCCCGAGTTGGCTTTCGCCCCTCGGGTTCAGGGGGCGCTCGCGGTCGGCAAGGCTTTCGTCAGCCCAGCTGGACTTGGCGTGTCGGATCAGAAAAAGGTCTTTCATGGTGCTCGTCCTGATTGTGCACTCGATCATAGGTCAGTCTGGCACAGCTGCAAGTCGTTTACATGACGGCGTGAGGGTAATCCGAAACGCTTGCGCCCCTTTCTGTTTGCCTCTGTTTCTGAAAGAATACGCCGCTCAAACTTTGGGCAGGGCCGATGAAACAGACACTGCTATCTCTGAGCAACCTCACCAAGCAATTTGACGGCAAGAAAGTACTGGATTCGCTGGATCTCGAGATCTTCGATGGCGAGTTCATCACTTTGTTGGGGCCGTCCGGTTGCGGCAAGACCACGCTGCTGCGCATGATGGCCGGCTTTGAGCACCCGGACGACGGTACCATTACCCTCGGAAACCAGGATATCACCCATACGGCGCCGGAAAACCGCCCGCTCAATACGGTGTTCCAGAACTACGCGCTCTTTCCCCATATGTCGGTTTTCGACAACGTGGCCTATGGCCTGAAGATGGAGAAGCGGCCGAAGGACGAAATCCGGCAACGGGTGGAAGAAGCCCTGGCTATGGTGCAGCTGGAGGATTTTGCGAAACGAAAACCGCATCAGCTCTCCGGTGGCCAGCAACAACGGGTGGCGATTGCCCGGGCAGTTGTGAAGCGACCGAAAATGCTGTTGCTGGACGAACCTCTGTCTGCCCTGGACTACAAACTGCGGCGCACCATGCAGGTGGAACTCAAGCGCCTGCAGCGTGAGCTCGGCATTACCTTTGTCTTTGTTACCCATGACCAGGAAGAAGCGCTGTCCATGTCAGACCGGGTGGTGGTGCTGAAAGACGGCCTGATCCAGCAGCTTGGAACACCCCGTGAAGTCTACGAGCGCCCGGCCAACCTGTTTACCGCCCGCTTTGTTGGTGAAACCAACTTTTTCCCGGGCCGGGTGGACAACGCCAACGGCGACAGCACCATTACCGTGGACGTATTTGGCCTGAAGCGTACCTTCCGCAAACCTGATTTTCCGGTTTCAGAAGGGCAGGGCCTGCACGTACTGTTGCGCCCGGAAGATATCCGCGTGCTGGCGCCGGATGATGAAGACGGCGTGGCCGGCAAGGTGGTGGAGCGTAACTACAAGGGCAGCACGCTGGATTCGGTGATACACCTGGCCGACGGCACGGAAGTGCTGGCTTCGGAATTCTTCGATGAGGACGATCCCACCTTCGATTACCGGCTGGGCGAGCCCGTGAAAGTGAGCTGGGTAGACGGCTGGGAATGGCTGCTGCCTGAAGAAGTGATGGACGCCGTCGAAGAAGAGACCGGCGATGAGTAGCGTTACCCAGCAGCCGTTTCGTACGGCGGTGCTGGTGCTGGTCTGGGGTTGGTTACTGTTCCTGGTGTTCACGCCGAATCTTTTGGTTGTAGGGGCCAGCGTCATGACCCGGGACCCCGGGTCATTTATTTCTCTGCCCCTGAACCTGGATGCCTACCGGCAACTGCTCAACCCGTTGTACCTGGATGTGTTCCTGCACTCCCTGTACATGGCGGCCATGACCACGCTGATCTGCCTGTTGATTGGTTATCCGTTTGCCTGGGCGTTGTCGAAGGTGTCCAAACAGCGCCAGGTGTTGCTGATTTTCCTGTTGATTGTGCCCTTCTGGACCAATTCGCTGGTGCGCACCTATGCCCTGAAGCTGCTGCTGGCGACCAATGGCCTGATCAACAACGCCCTGATGTCCCTGGGGCTGATTGAAGAACCCCTGAAGATGCTCTACACCGAGGGAGCGGTGATTGTCGGGCTGGTGTACCTGCTGCTGCCGTTCATGATTCTACCGCTGTACGCGGTGTTTGATGATCTGCGGGAAGACTATCTGCGGGCATCCCACGACCTGGGCGCCGGACGCCTGTCTACCTTCATCCATGTGATTGTGCCGCTGACCCTGCCCGGGGTGTTGGCCGGGGTCATGCTGGTGCTGTTGCCGGCCATGGGGCTGTTCTTTGTGCCGGACATTCTGGGCGGCTCCCGCAACCTGCTGGTGGGCAATGTGATCAAGAACCAGTTCCTGGATGCCCGTAACTGGCCGTTCGGTGCCGCCGCCAGCATTGTGCTGACCCTGGCCATGGCATTCCTGATGTTTGCCCACCGCCTGAGTAAACGGCGGATCGGGGAGGAGGGCGTATGAACCGCTGGTTGCCCCGCACCTACCTGACCCTGGTTTACCTGCTGCTGTATGTGCCGATTGCCGTGCTGGTGGTGTTCTCCTTCAACGACTCCCGTACCGGCTACGAATGGGGCGGCCTCAGCCTGCGCTGGTATGAAGCCCTGTTCAACAACCGGGCCATGGTGCAGGCCATGTGGAATTCCCTGTGGCTGGCGTTGTCTGCAGCCACGGTGTCGACCCTGATCGGCGCACTCACCGCCCTGGCCCTGCACCGTTACCGGTTCCGGGGCAAGAAGGTGCTGAACGGCATGTTGTTCATCGTGATGATGTCGCCTGAGATTGTGCTGGCCATCTCCCTGCTGGCTTTGTTCCTGCTGGTGGGGCTGAAGCTGGGTTATGTATCCCTGCTGCTGGCCCACGTAACCTTCTGCCTGCCGTTTGTGGTGATTACCGTGATGGCGCGCCTGAGCGGTTTTGACGAGCGCCTGCCGGAAGCCGCCCGGGACCTTGGGGCCTCTGATTTCACCATGACTCGTACCGTACTGATCCCGGTGATTATGCCGGCGCTGCTGGCAGGCTGGCTGCTGGGGTTTACACTGTCACTGGATGATGTGGTGGTCAGCACTTTCGTCAGTGGCCCGAGTTACGAAATACTGCCTTTGCGCATCTATTCCATGGTGCGGGTAGGCCTGAAACCCGAGGTAAATGCCCTGGGCACACTGTTGCTGGTGTTTTCACTGGTCATGTTGATCTTGTCTCAATGGATACTGTTAAGGAGCAAACGATGAAGAAACTGGCACTGGCCGGCGCGCTGGCACTGGGCCTTGCGGGCTGCAGTGGTTCCGAGGAGCCGCAGGTACTGAACCTGTATAACTGGTCTGAGTACATGCCCCAGGAAGTCCTGGACCGCTTCACCGAGGAAACCGGTATCCAGGTGGTGTACACCACTTACGACAGCAACGAAGCCATGTACGCCCGGCTGAAGCTTCTGGACGAGGGCGCCGCTTATGACCTGGCGGTACCCTCTACCTATTACGTGAGCAAAATGCGGCAGGAAGGCCTGCTGATGCCTGTCGACCACAGCAAGATCGAAGGCTTCGATAACCTGGATCCTGAGCTGGTGAACCTGGATGTCGATCCGGACAACGAATATAGCGTGCCGTTCCTGTGGGGCACCACCGGCATTGGCGTGGACACGGCCGATGTGGAAGGCGAAGTGACGGCCTGGGCAGACCTGTGGGACGAGCGCTTCAAGGGCAAGGTCATGCTCACCAACGACATGCGTGAAGTCTTTCACGTAAGCTTGCGGGTACTGGGCTATTCCGGCAACAGCACCGATCCCCAGGAAGTCGAAGAGGCTTACCAGAAGCTGACCGAGCTGATGCCGTCTGTGCGTACCTTCAACTCAGATGCCCCGCGCATGCCGTATCTGGAAGGTGAAACCGACGTGGGCATGATCTGGAACGGTGAAGCCGTGATGGGTCGGGAAGCCCTGCCGTCTCTGGAGTACGTGTATCCGGAAGAGGGCGTTATCGCCTGGCTGGACAGCTTCGTGATTCCCAAGAGCGCGAAGAACCCGGATGCGGCGCACCAGTTCATCAGCTTTGTGCTGAAGCCGGAAATCTCCGCCCTGATCAGCGAAGACATCGGCTACGCCACCCCGAACCTGCCGGCTCGCGAACTGCTGGGTGATGAGGTTGCAAACGATCGCGCCAGCTACCCGAACGCCACCGACATGATCAATGCCGAGTTCCAGACCGACATTGGTGACGAGGCCCTGCAGGTGTATGCCAAGTACTGGGAAATGCTGAAATCCGGCCGGTAACCGGTAAGGCATTCTGAACCCGGAAACGGAGGCTTCGGCCTCCGTTTTTGCGTCCGGGTTTCACAAAACTGAAATACATGGTCTATAACTTCCTGATAACAAAACGTTAGCGAAGCCGCATAACACCGTTTCAGGGGAATGAACGACCATGGCACTGCGCAAGACACGGATATCAGCACTGGCCACCCTGCTGGCCGCGACAACAGCCTCCGGTACTTTGATGGCCGAGGAACTTCGCCTGATTACCTGGGGTGGCTATGCCCCGGATGAGGTGGTAGCCCAGTTCGAGGAAGAGACCGGGATTGATGTGAAAATCACCCTGTCCAACAACGAAGACATGATCTCCAAGCTGCGGGCCACCGGCGGTGCCGGTTTTGACCTGGCCCAGCCCAGCCAGGACCGCATTGTTGGCGTACAGCGCCAGTTCAATATCTATAAGCCCATCGACTACAGCCGCATCAACACCGACCAGCTGCAGCCGTCGATGGTCAAGGCTACCCGGGAGTCGACAGCCCTGAACGGCCAATCCTACGGTGTGCCGTCTGTGTGGGGCACCAGTGGCCTGATTGTGCACAGCTCGGTGGCCGACACCGTTACTGACTACACCGACCTGTGTGACCCGGCGGTGGCAGGCAAGGTCAGTTACCGGCTCAAGCGGCCGACGCTCATGGGTTTTGCCTTCGCCATGGGTATGGACCCGTTTGCAGCCTATAACGATCAGGATGAGTACCAGTCCATCATGGCGAAAGTGGAAGACAAGCTGATCGACTGCAAAGCCAACGTGAAAACCTACTGGACCGGTGGCGACCAGTTGCTGTCGCTGTTGCGTACCGGTGAAGTAACGGCTGCCATGGCCTGGGATGCTGGCGGCTGGAAGCTGAATGCCGAGAACCCCGAAATTCGCTTTGTTGCGCCGGAATCCGGTGCCCTGGGCTGGATCGATACCTTTGCCATTCCGCGCCGCAGCGAAAACGAAGACGCTGCTTACAAGTGGATCAACTTCGTGATGCAGCCGGAGATTGCCGCCAAGATCACCAATGCCTCCGGTAACTTCACCGCGTCCAAAGGCGCCGACGAGTTTGTGAGCGCCGAGCTGCGGGATGCTTACCGGTTGAGCTTTGATGACGAAGCCATCAACAACATCAAATGGTATCCACCGGTACCACCGGGGCTGGAAGCCATGGAAGGGCAGGTGCTGGATCGCGTTCAGGCGGCTAACTGATCCGTATGGCCACAGAGTCTGACCTCTCCTGTAACGGGCTGGTCCGCCGCTTTGGCTCACAGGCCGCGGTGGACCACATCTCGCTGGATGTACCTGCGGGTACCTTCTTTTCCATTCTGGGGCCTTCCGGCTGCGGCAAGACCACCCTGCTGCGGCTGCTGGCGGGCTTCGATAAGCCGGATGAGGGCGATATCTTCATTCGCGGCCAGCGTATGAACGACGTGCCGCCGAACAAGCGCCCGGTGAACATGGTGTTCCAGCACCTGGCGCTGTTCCCGACCATGACCGTCGGCGACAACATCGGCTATGGCCTGAAACGCAGGAAAGTTCCGGTTGCCGAGCGCCGCAAGCGCATTGCTCGGGTACTGGCGCAGGTGGGCCTGCCGGGGCTGGAGCACCGTAACCCGCAGGAACTCTCCGGTGGCCAGCGCCAGCGGGTGGCCCTGGCCCGTTGTCTGGTATTGGAGCCCACCCTGCTATTGCTGGATGAGCCGCTCGGTGCCCTGGACCTGAAGTTGCGGGAACAGATGAAAGTGGAGCTGAAACACCTGCAGAAGCAGTTCGGCACTACCTTTGTGTACATCACCCACGACCAGTCCGAAGCCATGGTAATGTCGGACCAGGTGGCGGTGATGAGAAACGGCCGCTTTGAACAGGTAGCACCGCCGGAGGAGCTGTACCGGGAACCTGCCAC
>CAYUNQ010000092.1:0-9599 GCA_964446185.1 uncultured Marinobacter sp.
TAACCGAGCCTCGTGTAAAAGGCTCTCCGGCCGAACGGATTACTCTGATTGCCCAGTTTCGGATACCGTTTGCTGGTGAGAGCAGGTCTTCAGGGTTTGGCACAGAATCTATCCAACGACTGCATTCATCGCTCTCAGTGATCAGTTGCGCGATGAGCTCAAGTGTCTGCGTCGTTATACTGCCAGCATGAAACCGACTTGCGACGCGCTCGCTGTAAAAGGCAGTGATGATAGCCTGAACCGCAGTAACTTCTTCCTCAGTTAAATTAGTATTGCTCACTATCAATGTCCTTTTGATAGATTAAATGACAAAAGAGGGGCAAACGCCCCTCTTTTTGGTGCCAAAGCGTGAATTACGCTTCGATTGGCGAGCGCCAGTCGTCTGCACCGGAAGTACCGGCAACGGCATGCTCCCAGGTTACCTTGCGGTAGGACAGGGACACGGTCACCAACTGGGTGAAGTCAGCATTGGCGGCGTCCTGGCAGTGGGGCATGTTGCAGTCGATGTCGATGATGGTGGCATCTTCCAGGATGGTGGAGAAGAAGTGCTCCTGCTTGCCTTCTACGGAAGTGCGGTACCACTTGAGCTCTACCTTCGGCAGCATTTCACCGGAAGCCAGGGCGTTGTACATCAGCGGGGTAGCTTTGTTCAGGGCAGAAGTGAACTTGAACGGCTTGTGTACACGCTGGCCGGAAGGCTGACCGGACTGCGGGTCAGTCGGAACGGTGACAACGTGGCTGAATTCCTGAACCAGCACTTCGTCTTCGTGACCTTCAACGTAGATGTTGCCTACGGAGTCGGAAGTGAATGCGCCAGCGGTGATGTTACCCTGAGTTTTACCTTCGATGCTGATATAACAAGGAGTTGGCATAGTCTGCTCCATGACGTTTGAGTGAATGTGTGTCCCCGGGGTCTTCCCTGGACGGGGGTGTTATTAACAAGCACTGTGCCAGTTTCCGAAAGATCAACTAAAACATACAGATAGGATTCTGTTCGGACGGGTTGGGAAGCGTCGTGGCAAGGTGTTGCCTGGGGGCTGGGCGAGGAATTGCTACCCGGGCAATAAATTGCCCGGGTAGCGGTGTGTCAGGCTGATTGCAGAACTTGGCTCTCTTTCATGGCAGGTTTTGCCGGGCAGCGCTTGGGAGCAGTGCGTATATGGGTGGCATAGAGGGTCAGGCCGGTGAACGACAAGCCACCTACCAGGTTACCCAGCACGGTCGGGATCTCATTCCAGATGAAGTAATCCATGATGCCGAATTCGCCGCCCATCATCAGGGCAAACGGGAACAGGAACATGTTGACGATGGAGTGCTCGAAGCCCATGTAGAAGAACAGCATGATCGGCATCCACATGGCCAGTACCTTGCCTTGCACCGTGGTGGAGATCATCGCACCGACCACGCCCATGGACACCATCCAGTTACACAGCACGCCGCGCAGAAAAATGGTAAACCAGCCTGCAGCGCCATGCTCGGCGTAACCCAGGGTGCGGGCTTTGCCGATGGACGCGATCTTGTCGCCCACTACGCCGGGCTCGGTATTGAAACCGTAGGTAAAGACGAAGGCCATGATCGCAGCCACGGTGAGGGCGCCGCCGAAGTTGCCGAGAAACACCCAGCCCCAGTTGCGCAGAATACCCCGGGTATCCACCCCCGGGCGCCGGTCCAGCAGGGCCAGGGGCGTGAGCATGAACACGCCGGTGAGCAGGTCGAAGCCCATCAGGTAGAGCATGCAGAAACCGACCGGGAACAGCATGGCGCCGGCCAGGGGGCTGCCGGTCTGGACAGTGACGGTGATGGCAAAGACCGCGGCCAGGGCCAGGATGGCACCGGCCATGAAGGCCCGGATCAGGACATCCCGGGTGGCCATGGAGACTTTTGATTCTCCGGCGTCGACCATCTTGGTGACGAACTCGGAAGGTAGAATGTAAGACATAAGGGATTCCTCCTGGTTTTCTGACGCGCTTGCCGCGCCAAAAAAAAGGCGCCGCTCACGGTTCGCTCTGGAAGCGAAGGTGAGCAGACGCCGTCGTCTGAAGTCATGCATTTTCGGTGTGGCAGAGTGCTGGTCTGCTGAATAGATGTCAGCAGGGTTCGTGCCAGCTTTCAGGGTTTTATGGAAAGTGCTTTGGTTTCAGCAACAAAGCTAACGAAGGTGCAGATTTGGTCAGTGCGTCCTGAGGTGGCGGGCGGCACTGATGCGGTGCAGACTGCGTGGTACGGGTGCATTTTCAGCGCAAGCTGAAACGAACCGGCAGCGCGTAGGCAAAGGTTCGCCCGCGCATTTCCGGCGGAACGGCAGGCAGTGGTGCGGCCTGCTCCAGCATTTGCAAGGCGGCATCGTCAAGCAGGCTGTGGCCGGAGCTGTCACGGAGCGCGTGGGACAGCAACTCGCCGTCGCGGGAGAACTCGAACACGATCACCGGCGTGCCCTGCTGGCCCAACCGGCGGGCCCGGCGCGGGTAGTCGTAATAGCGGGCCAGGTGGCGGCTGAGCTTGCTCAGATAGCTGTCGACATCGGCGGAGTTGCCGGCGGTCTGCAGGGGCACGGCATCCTGGCTTTCCGAGGCGTCACCCTCTTCCCCGGATGTCTCCGTGGCTTCCGGAACATCGGCCGCAGGGGCCGGCTCTGCCGGCGCGGGTGCCGGGGCAGGCTCCGGTGTTGGCTCGGGGTCAGGTTCTGGTTGAGGCTCTGGCTCTGGCTCTGGCTCTGGCTCTGGCTCCGGAACCGGCTCGGGCTTGGGCTCCGGCTTTGGCTCGGGTTTCGGTTCCGGTGCGGGCTCTGGCTCTGGCTTAGCAACGGGGGCGGAGGGCTTTTCCGCTGGCGCAGGGGTTTTGCGTCCGGCCAGGCTGATCTTGATAGCCGGTGCGGTGTTCACCGCGCTGTCGCCCAGAGTTGCCAGTTGTATGGGTTTGTCGGGTGCCGCCAGCGCCAGCCCGACGGCCGTGGCGGCTATGGCCAGCACCAGAAACAGCAACTTGGGGCCCTTGTGTTCCGGCATCATTGACCGGGCTCCGTCAGCAGCAGCACCTCGGTGTAGCCGCCCTGCTCCAGAACGGACAGCAGTGCTTCCAGGTCGGACATGCTGAGGGACTGGTCTGCGGCAATTCTCAGGGGATGGTTGTCATCGGGTTTCGGCAGGGCGGCCAGTAACTGTTCTTCAGCGAGCACCTTGCCCTGCACTGTCCACTGGCCACCGGCTGTGACCATCAGGTCAGCCTCCGGTGAACGCTGCTGTTCCAGCCGGGCGGCCCCGGGCAGCTCCGGCAGGGGCTCGTTGGCCAGCTGGCCGGCTACGATAAAGAAGATCAGCAGCAGGAATACCAGGTTGATCAACGGCAGGAGTGCGTCTTCAACCCGGTCGAGCAAGCCTTTTCCCGAGGTGGAGGGAGGTGGAACCAGTTCTGTCATAGGTCGTTGGTGCTTTGGCGATTCCAGTGAGCTTCCACGCCGGCGTTGTCCAGCGCGCTCAGGGTACGGGTAAAGTCTGCCAGGCGGGTGTCTGCGCTGGTGCCCAGGTTGGCTTCCCGGATGCCGGCGTTCTGCAGGGCTTCCAGCAAGTCTGCGAGATGGTACCGGGTATCCTGCCAAAGAACCTGGCCGCTGGCGGTTACCTGCAGCTCAGGCAGTGGCTCACCGGTCACGCTGCTGCGGCTTTCGGTGTTATTACCCAGCTCCAGATAGTCCACCGGCAGCAAACGTGTAGTGAGCATGAAAAACACCAGCAGAATAAACACCACATCAATCAGCGGTGTAATCCGGATCGGCAGGGGCCGGTTGGGCCGGGGTTCAACCAGCTGCATGGGCGAAGCGCGGGCTGTCGTTGCCGGAATAGTTTCGGGTATCGGCTGCCGCCTTGGCGGGTTCATCCGCTGTGATGTTCCGGGGCGCTCCCGCCGCCTCGCCTGAAGGCACCACATTGAACACACTGACCAGTGCACTGTTGATGGTCTTGTGAATCCGGCGCAGGCGGAATTCGATCCAGGCGGCCAGGGCGGCAAAGGGAATGGCGACAATCAGGCCCGCTGCGGTGGTCATCAGGGCCTCGTAAATACCGCCACTAAGCTGACTGGCGTTGGCCCGGCCTTCGGTAGCGGCCATGGCGCTGAACGCTTCCATCATCCCCATAACGGTACCCAGAAGGCCCAGCAGTGGAGCCAGTGCGGCAATCACCTCGATGATTTTCAGCGGCGCCTCAAAGGGCTCCAGGGCTCCCTGGGCATCCCGCACGGCGGTCTCGCGCACGGCCGGGGTGTTGGGGTTGGTCTGGCAGGCGCTCATGGTGTTCACCAGCAGGTGCATCAGCGGATTGCCGCGGCCAAAAAAGCCCGCTTGCTGGCGCACCTGTTCCGGGCGGGTGTCCGACGGGGCAGATTGCCACTGGTCTACCAGGGTGCGCAGTTTGCGGGTGTATCGCGGGGCATAGAAGCTGCCGTACAGCATCAGGTAGACAAAGGTAACGGCACCGATCATCGCCAGGACAATGAGTACGATCATGATCGGGCCGCCCATGTCGACCAGCTGGTTTAACGGGCTGAGTTCGGTCAGGGTCTCGGGTACGGCGCTGATGGGGTCCATGAAGCAACACTCGGAAGAATGAAAATAGAACTAAATAATAACGATTATCACTAGAATTACAAGTGGGAATGCGAATGTGTTGCAACGGGCAGGCTTCTTTTTCGTGACAGTACGGAGGTGTGTCAGCCGAACCAGCCGGCTGACTGCGCCGCCTGCCATAACAGCCGCAGCGCCAACAGGGTCAGCACCACGTTGAACGCCAGGCTGAACCAGCGGTTGGTCATGGTGTTCAGCAGGCGCAGCCCCAGCCAGGTGCCGGCAAAGCCGCAGGCGATCATGGCGAGAATGAACAGCAGCCATTCCGAGAACACAAAGCCGGCAACGCCGAACACCAGGGCCTTGGGGGCGTGTTGCAGGGTCATGGCGGCGGCAAAGGTGGACACGGTTTTGAAGCGGTCGGTGTGGATCTGCTTGATGAATGCGGCTACCAAAGGACCGGTGGCACCGACAAACAGGCTGATAAAGCTGGTGATGGCCGAGGCCAGGAAAATACCGGCCGGCCCGAACGACGCCTTGGGCAGTTTCGGGCCCCAGCACAGGTAGAGCACGAAAGCGGCAATGCTCAGTTGCCAGAGGTGCGCGGGCAGGTTGACCAGCAACCAGGCCCCCAGGGCGGCCCCCGCCACAACACCCGGCGCAAAGGCGAGAATCACCCGCCAGTCGATATGGCGAAAGGTCAGTACGGCCCTGCCGGTATTGGAGCCCAGCTGGATCATGCCGTGGACAGGAATAATGGCCGCTGGCGGAATCCAGGTGGCCATCAGTACCAGTAAAAGAACGCCGCCACCGGCGCCCAGCACGGCAGTCAGCATGGAGGTAACGGCGGAGGCCGCCAGCAGGAATAATCCCACGCCCGTGCTCAGGGCTTCCGGGAACAGCAGATCCATGGCACTCACCCAACGATTGTCGTAAGCTCCGGAGTTTCCGGATTACACCCGAAATGTCCAGCCGGATTGCACCACAAAACAATAAGCAGGGTTGCCGATGAAACAGTCTGAATATCTGAGCTTTGATGCCACCGCACTGGCCGACCTGATTCGCCGGGGCGACGTCAGCGCCCGGGAAGTGGCCGAAGCGGCCATCGACCGGGCCAACCGGGTGAATGGCAAACTCAACGCGATATGCCATCCGCAGTTCACCGAAGCCATGGAACAGGGCTTCCCTGAGGACGGGCCCTTTGCCGGCGTGCCGATACTGCTGAAAGACCTGGCCCAGGA
This sequence comes from uncultured Marinobacter sp., assembly GCA_964446185.1. Taxonomy (GTDB): domain Bacteria; phylum Pseudomonadota; class Gammaproteobacteria; order Pseudomonadales; family Oleiphilaceae; genus Marinobacter. Next base: position 5,800 of record CAYUNQ010000092.1, read on the forward strand.
GCAGGCCGGCCACCCCTGCAGTTATGGCAGTCGGGCCCTGCGCGCCAATGTGCCGACCCGGGATTCGGAATTCGTGTGCCGTGCCCGCAACGCCGGGCTGGTGTTTCTGGGGCGCACGGCCACCCCGGAATTCGGCCTTAAGGCGGTGACGGAGTCCGAGCTTTGGGGCCCCAGCCGCAATCCCTGGAACACCGACCTTACACCCGGCGGTTCCAGCGGTGGTTCCGGTGCTGCAGTGGCAGTCGGTATTGTGCCCATGGCCGGTGCCAACGATGGTGGTGGCTCCATCCGTATTCCCGCGGCCTACAACGGCCTGTTCGGCCTGAAACCGTCGCGGGGCCGGATTTCGGTGGGGCCGCACATGGGTGAAGCCTGGACTGGTGCCTCCACCGATCACGTGGTGTCCCGCACCGTGCGAGACAGCGCCGCCATGCTGGATGTGCTGTCCGGCCCCGCCAGTGGTGACCCGTTCTGCATTCCTGCGCCCGAATTGTCGTTTCTCGAACAAATGCAGCAATCCCCCGGCAAGCTGAAAATCGGTGTGTTCACCTCCTCACCCTACGACACCGAAGTGGCCCCGGAATGCGTGGCGGCGGTGGAAGAGACCGCCCGGATGCTGGAAGGGCTCGGGCATGAGGTGGAATACGCCCGTCCGGACTTTGACGGCATGGCCCTGGCCCGGTGCTACCTGTCCCTGTATTTCGGGGAAGTCTCGGCACTGATGGACAGCGCCCGGGAACGCTTCGGTGCCACGGATAAAGACTTTGAACTGGAAACCCGCCTGCTGGGCATGCTCGGCCGCACCATGCCGCTGCCGGATTACGTGCGGCGGCGCCAGCAGTGGAATGACTTTGCCCGGGCGCTGGGAGCGTTCTTCGACCGTTTTGACCTGTACCTGAGCCCCACCACCGGCCAATTGCCGGCCCGGATTGGCCAGATGGATACCCCGGCGCACCTGAAGCTGGTCGCCCGGCTGATGCTGGGCCTGAAAGCCGGCAAACTGGTACACCGTTCAGGCCAGGTGGACCAGATGGCCCTGGAAAGCCTGGCCCGAACCCCGTTCACCCAGCTGGCCAACCTGACCGGAACCCCGGCGATGTCGGTGCCCATGCACTGGACCCGTGACGGCCTGCCGGTGGGCGTTCAGTTCGGCGCGGCCCATGGCGGCGAAGGCGGCTTGCTGCAACTGGCCGCACAGCTGGAGGAAGCCAACCCCTGGTTTGCCAACTACGAGCGCCTGGAATCGGCATTCTGAAGAAACTGTGCGGATTTGTTGGTCCGGGGTTGTGATCCAGGCCAACAAACTCCACGTTTATCTTTCCATGTGGAACAGGCTATGCTGTAGGGCAGGGACTCCGCTCCCTGACCACCCTGATGGCATCGAGGAGGCGAGCATCTTATGAACCAATCGATGGCAATCGACGATCTGGTATCCGTAGCACAGGCCGAAGCCATGGGGGAGCTGGATGCCCCGATGATGGCAATTGTTCTCTCCAGCGATGAGAGCTACGACCTGCCCATCAACTCCCTGGAAACCGATGCCGACAAGGCCCGCTGGGGCCTGATTCTGCGTGCGGCCCGCGAGCATGTAGAAGCCGACGCGGTGGCTGTGCTTTACCCGGCCTGGACCACCATCCGCCGCAAGCCGGCTGAAAGCGAAGAACCCGAAGAGTCTGAAAAAGCCGACGTGCAGGCGTCAGAAGCCGATGACGGCAATGCAGACGACGACAAGGGCCCCATCGACACCCTGTTCGTACAGCTGCACACGCGCGACAGGATTTACTGGCGCGGCTTCGAACAAATCCGCGATCCGCGGCACCAGCGCATCATCGGCTTCCGCCGGATCAAGGCGCTGTCCACCGACTACGAACGAGATAACGCGCCCTCTGTGGCTGCCTGGCTCAGTACCCTGTTCGAGCCGCTGCCGGAAGAAGGCGAGCAAACCGACATCGACCAGGAGCTGGCAAACCTGCTGGAAGAGCCGGAAGTGAGTGCCGCGCTCTACCCCCGGCAGATGCGCGCCCTGCATTGACGGATAAGGGCAAGTACACACGGCCGTGATTCGGGTTTGATCAGCGAATAGGCTATAATCGCCGGTTTTATCCTGCACCCTCAAGGCACTGAACCAGGGCACTGACCGTGATTGTATTTGACCAGGTACAGAAGTCGTATCAGGTGGCCGGCCGGGCGATCCCCGCGCTGCATGCCACCAGTATGACCATAGAAACCGGCGAAGTATTCGGCATCGTCGGCCATTCCGGTGCGGGCAAGTCGACCCTTGTCCGCCTGATCAATATGCTGGAGCCAGCGACCGGCGGCCGCATCCTGATCGATAACGAAGACATCACCCGCTACAGCGCCGCCGAGCTCAGGGCTTTTCGCCGCAAAGTGGGCATGATCTTCCAGCACTTCAACCTGCTGTCGTCCAAAACCGTGGCCGACAACATCGCTTTCCCCATGAAACTGGCGGGTATCTACTCGAAAACCGAGATCCGGGAACGGGTGGAAGAACTGCTGGCCCGGGTCAGCCTGAGCGAACATGCCAACAAATACCCGTCCCAGTTGTCCGGCGGCCAGAAACAGCGCGTGGGCATCGCCCGGGCCCTGGCTTGCCGCCCGACCATCCTGCTGTGTGACGAAGCCACCAGCGCCCTGGACCCGCAAACCACACAATCGGTGCTGAAACTGCTGGGCGAAATAAACAAGGAACTGGGCCTGACCATCGTGCTCATCACCCACGAAATGGACGTGGTACGCCGGGTCTGCGACCGGGTTGCCGTGATGGACGCCGGCCGTGTTGTGGAAATGGGCCCGGTGAGTGATGTGTTCCTGCACCCGCAGCACCCCACCACCCGGGATTTCGTGTTCGAAAGTGAAAACGTAGACCGCGACGAACTGCAGGAAGACCTGCAAAAAGCTAACGGCCGCATCCTGCGCCTGACCTTCAAGGGTGAATCCACCTACAAGCCGCTGCTGGGCAGCGTGGCCCGGGAATCCGGTGTCGATTTCAGCATCCTGTCCGGCCGGATCGACCACATCAAAGACACCCCCTACGGCCAGCTGACCCTGTCGCTGGTGGGTGGTGATCTCGATATTGCCATGCAGGCGCTGGAAGCCGCCGACGTTCACGTGGAGGTGGTGCGCTGATGGAAGCTTTAATGGAAACCCTCATGGGCAACGTAGACTGGGCCGAAATCGGCTGGGCCAGCTGGGACACCCTGGTGATGGTCGGCATGTCGCTGCTGTTCAGCGTCCTGATTGGCCTGCCCATCGGCGTGTTGTTGTTCCTGTTCGGCAAACGCCAGCTGCTGGAACAACCGGCGGCCTACGCCATCCTGTCGTTTGTGGTTAACGTACTGCGCTCGGTACCGTTTATCATCCTGCTGATCGTGATGATCCCGTTCACCGTCATGCTGATCGGCACTTCCCTGGGCGTGGCCGGGGCTATCCCGCCGCTGGTAGCCGGTGGCGCACCCTTCTTTGCCCGCCTGGTGGAAACCTCCCTGCGGGAAGTGGACCGCGGCATCATCGAGGCCACCCAGGCCATGGGAGCAAACGTAAGGCAGATCATCTTCGGCGCCTTGCTGCCGGAAGCACTTCCGGGCATCATCGCGGGCATTACGGTAACGGCCATTACCTTGGTGTCTTACGCAGCTATGTCTGGTGTTATTGGTGGCGGCGGCCTTGGCGACCTGGCTATCCGCTTCGGTTACCAGCGTTTCCAGACCGACGTGATGGTGATTACCGTGGCCTTGCTGGTAATCTTCGTACAGCTGTTGCAGATGGCGGGTGATCGCCTG
>CAYUNQ010000093.1:0-9539 GCA_964446185.1 uncultured Marinobacter sp.
CCATGGGCAGGGATTTTTCAGTGAACAGGCTCAGGGTTTCAAATTGCTGGAAGTGCACATCCGGCAGCTTCTCCTGAAGGCCCTGCCATTGATCAGCTTCTTCAGTGCCTGGCTGCCGGGTGCGGATTACCTGGTTGATCTGGTGTTGTTGTACCAGTTCGGGAAGCATTTTTTCCGGCTCCCCAAACGCGATATGCAGGCGCTGGCCAAGGGGCCGGAGATTGCGTTCCAGGGTCATCAGGCTTTGCCAAAGAAAACGCCAGCGGTGTTCGCCCATGGCACTGAGCCCAAGCGGCCCCGGTTGGAACCAGCGGGGCTCTACCACGTACACACACAGCAGCATGTCGGACCGGCCGGCGGCGAGCAGGGCGGCGTTGTCGTGCATGCGAAGATCGCGGGTAAACCAGTAGAGTGTACGCACCTGTCGGATCCCGTATTCGTGTTAAAGTTAAGAGTGTATCCCGCAAGCCTGACCCGACCAAACGGAAACGAGGAGACTGAACGTGATCAAATCCCGCGCAGCTGTGGCATTTGAAGCCAACAAACCGCTGGAAATTGTGGAAGTGGATGTGGCGCCGCCGAAAGAAGGCGAAGTGCTGGTGAAGATCGTGGCCACCGGTGTGTGCCATACCGATGCCTACACCCTGTCCGGCGCTGACCCTGAAGGCCTGTTTCCGACCATTCTCGGCCATGAGGGTGGCGGTATTGTCGAAGCGGTGGGCCCTGGTGTATCCGGCCTGGAAGTGGGCGACCACGTGATTCCGCTGTACACCGCCGAGTGCGGCAAGTGTAAATTCTGCACTTCCGGCAAGACCAACCTGTGCGGCGCCGTGCGTGAAACCCAGGGTAAGGGCGTGATGCCGGATGGCACCTCCCGCTTCTCCTACAAGGGCCAGCCCCTGTATCACTATATGGGCTGTTCCACCTTCTCTGAATATACCGTGCTGCCGGAAATCTCCCTGGCCAAGATTCCCAAGGAAGCACCCCTGGACAAGGTGTGCCTGCTGGGTTGCGGCGTAACCACCGGCATTGGTGCGGTACTGAACACCGCCAAGGTTGAAGAGGGCGCTACCGTAGCCATCTTTGGCCTGGGCGGCATCGGCCTGGCCGCCATCATCGGCGCGACCATGGCCAAGGCCGGGCGCATCATTGCGGTCGACATCAACCCGGGTAAATTCGACATCGCCAAACAGCTGGGTGCTACCGATGTGGTTAACCCGAACGATTACGACAAGCCGATCCAGGAAGTTATCATCGAAATGACCGATGGCGGTGCCGATTACACCTTCGAGTGTGTGGGCAACGTCAAGCTGATGCGTGCCGCGCTGGAAGCCTGTCACAAGGGCTGGGGTGAAAGCACCATTATCGGCGTGGCCGGTGCCGGCGAGGAAATCAGCACCCGCCCGTTCCAGCTGGTGACCGGACGGGTATGGCGTGGTTCCGCCTTCGGTGGCGTAAAAGGCCGTACGGAATTGCCGTCTTACGTGGAAAAAGCCGAGAAAGGTGAAATCCCGCTGGATGTGTTCATCACCCACGAGATGAAGCTGGAAGACATCAACAAGGCGTTTGACCTGATGCACGAGGGTAAGAGCATCCGGTCGGTGATTCACTTCTGACCGTTTCTGGCCAGAAGTGAGTCAACGGGTTGCCGGGGCGCGGGCGTTTGCCCGCTCCCGGTTAACTCAGGCTTTGCAGGAGTTGCGAGGCCAGGGCCAGAGGGCATTCAACGGAAGGTACGTGCCCGATCCCGTCCAGGATAACCGGGTCTGAGGCGCCACTGAACTGTGCCAGTGCCTTCAGGGACTCTGGTGGTGTTGCCAGGTCTTCGGAGCCACCGATCAGCAGTAACGGTACCTTGTGTCCGTGCAGCTTTTCCCGGAAGTCCGCTTTGCCCAGCATTTCGCACAGCAGTGCATAGCTGTTGGCGTCGCCCCGCCCCATGATCACTTTCCAGCCGTCCAGAAGAGCAGGCTGCTCCTGACAGGCATTAGGGCCAAACCAGCGGGGCACGATTTCGCCAGCCATGGCCGCCAAGCCTTTCTCCCGAACATTGGCTGCACGCAGGCTCCAGGCTTCCTCGGTGCCAATGATGGCGCCGGTGTTGGTCAGTGTGGCGGTCTCAAGCTGTTCGCTATGGGCGGTAATCAGCTGTTGACCGATTACTCCGCCGATAGAGGTGCCGGCAAAATGAAAGCTGGATACCCCGGCTTCTTTCGCCAACGCCAGGGCTTCCTGTGCCAGGTGCTCCGGGGTGATCGCTCCGGCCATTTCGGGCCAGGCGGAACTGGCGCCATGCCCGGGCAGGTCCCAGGTCAGTACCTGAAACTTTGGCAGCAGTATGGGCAGCATGTCGTCCCATACCCCCTGGGTCATGCCCAGGGGATGTGCCAGCAGCAATAACGGCTTCTCACTGTCGCCCAGCAGGCGATAGCAGATGGTGCGGCCGTTGTGATTCAGAAAAGCCATGTTGTCTCCTTGCCTCAGACCCGTTCGATGAGTGTAGCAATACCCTGGCCGACACCCACGCACATGGTGCACAGGGCGTAGCGGCCGCCGGTGCGCTGCAGCTGGTGGGCAGCAGTCTGAAGCAGGCGTGCGCCAGACATACCCAACGGGTGGCCCAGGGCGATGGCGCCGCCGTTCGGGTTTACCCGGGGGTCGTCATCGGCAACGCCCAGCTCACGCAGCACGGCCAGGCCCTGGGCGGCGAAGGCTTCGTTGAGCTCGATCACGTCGATGTCGGCGATGCTGATGCCTTGCTTTTTCAGCAGCTTCTGGACAGCCGGTACCGGGCCAATGCCCATGATGCGGGGCTCAACACCGGCGGTAGCCATACCCAGGATTTTGGCCATGGGCTTGAGGCCATGCTGTTTGACGGCTGCTTCGCTGGCCACCAGCATGGCGGCGGCACCGTCGTTAACGCCGGAGGCGTTGCCGGCGGTCACGCTGCCGTTCTCCCGGAAGGGCGCGGGCAGGGCGGCGAGTTTTTCGAGGGTGCTGGCGCGGGGATGCTCGTCGGTGTCAAACACCAGCGGGTCCTGCTTGCGGCGCGGGATAGACACCGGCACGATCTCTTCGGCAAACACACCATCTTGCTGTGCCCGGGCGGTTTTCTGCTGGGAACGGAAGGCAAACAGGTCCTGGTCTTCCCGGGAGATGTTGAACTGTTCGGCGACGTTTTCGGCGGTTTCCGGCATGGAATCCACACCGTACTGCTTCTTCATCAGCGGGTTCACGAAACGCCAGCCGATGGTGGTGTCTTCGATCTTCTGGCCGCGGGAGAAGGCGCTGTCGGCCTTGCCCATCACGTACGGAGCGCGGGACATGGATTCCACGCCACCGGCCAGTACCAGTTCCATTTCACCGGCGCGGATGGCCCGGAAGGCGGTGCCAACTGCGTCCATGCCGGAACCGCACAGGCGGTTCAGGGTGGTGCCGGGCACGGAGGTGGGCAAGCCGGCCAGCAGCGCAGCCATGCGGGCTACGTTGCGGTTGTCTTCACCGGCCTGGTTGGCGCTGCCCATCATCACTTCGTCGATGGCGGCCGGGTCCAGTTCCGGAGCCTGCTCAAGCACGGCCTTGAAAATATGGGCGGCCAGGTCGTCCGGGCGCACGCTGGCCAGGGTACCGCCGAAGCGGCCGATGGCCGAACGGCGCGGATGGCAAAGGAATACGTCAGTCATGGTGGACCTCACTGTTGGCCTGAATGGTGGGCGTTTGTGCGGGCTTTCAGGTCCCGCAGCACGTTCAGTTCCTCGGCGGTCGGTGCTGGCGTGGTTTCCAGCTGCTCGGCGAAGCGAATCTCCCAGCCGGTAGCCTCGATCACATCTTCCCGGGTTACGTTCGGGTGCAGGGAAGTGACCACCAGCTCCTTGGTCTCCGGGTCCGGCTTGAGGATACACAGGTCGGTGATCACCACGGTGGGGCCACGGCCAATGTTCGGAACGTTGTCCCGGGCCTTGCCGTCACGGCCGAAGCCGACGGTGGTCACGAAGTCCACATCCTTCACGAACGTGCGCTTGGAGTGCTTCACGGTAATGAACACTTCCTTGGCGTTGGTGGCAATCTCCGGGGCGCCACCGCCACCGGGCAGGCGAACCTTCGGCTCGCGGTAATCGCCGATCAGGGTGGTGTTCAGGTTGGCGTAGCGGTCGATCTGGGCGGTGCCCAGGAAGCCAACACTGATGTGGCCGCCCTGCAGCCAGTAGCGGAACATCTCGGGTACGGAGACGGTGGTCAGGGCCGATTCGCAGAGCTCGCCGTCACCAATGGACAGGGGCAGTACATCCGGCTTGGTCTGCAGGGTGCCGGATTCGTAGATCAGGGTGATGTCGGGCGCGTGGGTCAGGCGCGCCAGGTTGGCGGCCTCGCTGGGCAGGCCGATACCCACAAAGCAGGTCATGTCGTTGGTCAGCGCCCGGGCAGCGGTAACGCTCATCATTTCGGAAGAGGTAAATTCAAGGCTCATCACGCAGCTCCTTTCTCGAAAACGTTCTCTTTCAGCCAGGCCTGGAAGGTCTCGCGGTCGCGGGCAATGCCGTCCCAGTCCTTGTAGAAGGCGTTGTCACGGTCGTAGTAGCCCAGGGCATAGGAAGGCTTGGCGCCTTTCGGAGCTTCCGCGATAGCCGTGATCGCCCAGGATGGCAATACGCAGGCATTCACTGAAGCGCCGAGGTCATCCACAACTTCTTCGACGGTGACAATGCTGCGCTTGGCGGCCAGCACCACTTCTTTCTGGATGCCGACAATGCCTTCGATCAGTACGTTGCCCTTGCGATCGGCCCGCTGGGCGTGGATTACCGCCACATCCGGACGAATAGACGGCACGGCAGCCAGGCGCTCTCCGGTGAACGGGCATTCGATGAATTTGATCTGGTCATTCACCTTGGGCAGGTCGCTACCCACATAGCCCCGCAGCACCGCCAGGGGCAGGCCTGCAGCACCGGCTTCATAGGCGTTGGCCATGGCGGCGTGGCTGTGCTCCAGGATTTCCAGCTTGTTCGGCCAGCCTTTCTCGACGGCATCCCGCAGACGGTGCAGAGAACCCACGCCCGGGTTACCACCCCAGGAGAAAATCAGTTTTTTGGCACAGCCGGCACCGATCATCTGGTCGTAGACCAGGTCCGGGGTCATGCGGATCAGGGTCAGATCGCGCTTTTCCTGGCGAATGATTTCGTGGCCCGCGGCAAACGGGATCAGGTGGGTGAAGCCTTCCATCGCCACGGTATCACCGTTGTTGATGTATTTGCTCACCGCTTCCTTAAGGGGAAGAAACTCGGCCATCGCAATGCCTCCTGTGTCACTTCTGTGATGAGTTCGCTGTACGAACATAAGTTTAATATGCGAACATGATGGCGCGATTGGTTTTGGGTCGTCAAGTACAAATTTTGTCCACAAGGTAAAAATGTACAGATGTTCGTTGTGCGAACACCTGGTGGGCGTGCGAAACTAAGGCCGATAAAGGTACTTAAGGAGTCAGAATGGACGAGCAGGTTCTCAAGCCGGGTGACCGGGATTACGTGGGGGCGCTGGCCTCGGGGCTGGAGGTCTTACAGGCGTTTGACGGGGAACACCCAAGAATGACCCTGAGCGAAGTGGCAGCCCGTACCGAGATGGACCGGGCCAAGGCCCGTCGCTTCCTGCTGACGCTGCACGCATTGGGCTTTGTGAAACGAACCGGCCGGCAGTTTGAGCTGACCCCCCGGGTGTTGCAGCTGGGTTATGCCTACCAGGCGTCGAACCAGTATCGGGCGGTGATTCAGCAGTATCTGGAAGGTATTACTGCCGAACTTGGCGAGTCGTCATCCCTGACTGTGCTGGATGGTGATGACGTGGTTTACGTGGTGCGCTCGGCGGCCCGTCATCGGCTGATGGCCATTACGCTGTCAGTAGGTACCCGCCTGCCGGCGGCATACACCTCTATGGGCCGGGTGTTGTTGGCCCAGTTGCCGGATGACGAATTGATGGCTTACCTGGACAGGGTCAGGCTCGAGCGATTTACCGAGTTTTCCATTACCGACAAACAGGCGCTGCGAAAAGAAATCGACAAGATTCGGGTGCAAGGTTATGCGATGGTCGACCAGGAACTGGACCAGGGACTTCGCTCGGTAGCTGTGCCCGCATTCGCCGGCAGTGGTGAGCTGCTGGGTGCGCTGAACATCAGCACCAACGCCGCACGGGTGGATATGGATACCCTGATGAATATCTACCTGCCACGCCTCCAGGCGGTGGCGGAAAAAATTCACCAGACCACTCGTTAGGGCTCAGGGATAGCGACCGGTCAGCCGGCTCTCCACCAGTTCCGCCAGGATGGTATTGGTCAGGCGCATCACGGCGTTCGGGTTTTCGCCCCGGCGACGGGAGGCGATGACCGGGGTGGTGATGTTGTCGTCTTCCAGGGGCATGTAGTCCACCCCTTCACGGTGCAGGCGGCGAACCTGCTCTGGCACCAGGGTAAAGCCCATGTCGGAGGCCACCAGAGACAGCGCTGTCTGCACATCGTTCACCTGCTGGATGACATGCACCTTCAAGCCACGACGGTGAAACAGCCCCTGGGTGATATCGGAAAAGTTGGGGCCTGCGCCGGCGGGGAAGGTGATCATGGGCACTTCCGAGAGTTCCTTCATCGAGGGCGGATGCCCGGTGAGGGGGTGGCTTGCCGGAACGGCTGCAATCATCGGCTCGTCGAAAAGGATTTCCTGTTCGACATCCGGGTCCTGGATACTCAGTCGACCAAAGCCGATATCAATCTTTCCGGCCTTCAGGGCCTCGACCTGCTCCCGGGTTTTCAGCTCGTGCAGCACAATTTCCAGGTTTTTATTCTGCCGAAGCCGGCGCACCATCAGCGGTAACTGCCCGTAGAACACCGACGGCACGAAGCCGATCGAGAACAGGGTTTTCCGGTGCTGGGCGATCCGGCGGGTGTCGTCTATGGTGGCATTAACCTTGTCCAGTACCTGCTTGGCCTGCTCCAGAAAGTACTCGCCGCCGTCGGTAAGCTCCAGGCCCCGCGGTTTTCGAATGAACAACTCTACGCCCACTTCCTGTTCCAGCTGTTTGATCGCCCGGGTCAGGGGTGGTTGCGCAATAAACAGCTTTTCGGCCGCGCGGGTCAGGTTGCCGGCCTCGGCCACTGCGACGAAGTACCGCAAGTGTCTCAGCTCCATCCATACCTCCAGGGTATCGGTTATTACTTAATCAATATTGGTTCACATCAGTGAAACTTCGTACTGTTCGAATTACAGGATTTTTACCTTGCGATTCGGAGTTGTCATGCCAGCCACCATTCAGTCCATTGAAGCCATCCTGGTCGATATCCCGACCATCCGCCCGCACAAGCTTTCCATGACAACCATGGGCGTTCAGACCATGGTGATTGTGCGTTTGAAGGATTCTGATGGCCTGGAAGGCCTGGGCGAGGCAACCACCATCGGTGGCCTGGCCTACGGCCCGGAAAGCCCGGAAAGCGTAAAGCTTACCATTGATACTTATTTCAAACCGCAATTGATTGGCCAGCCTGCCGGCAACATCAATACCCTCAGGGTAATGTTAGACCGCTCAACCCGCGGCAACAATCTGGCCAAGTCCGCCATCGAGACCGCCCTGCTGGACCTGCAGGGCAAGCGTCTGAACCGTCCGGTGTCGGACCTGCTGGGCGGGGCCCTGCACTCACACATCCCGGTGCTCTGGACCCTGGCCAGTGGCGATACCGGAAAAGACATCGAAGAGGCCCTGAACCTGGTTGAAACCCGTCGCCACTGTGATTTCAAGCTCAAGATCGGCTCGTGCCCGGTGATGGATGACGTTCGCCACGTGGCGGCCATCAAGGAAGCGGTCGGCGACAGCGCCAGTGTCCGTGTGGATGTGAACCAGGCGTGGGACGAAGCCACGGCCGCCAAGGGTATGGCCGAGCTGCAGGCTGCCGGTATTGACCTGGTGGAACAGCCCACACCAATGAAGGACTACGCTGCGCTGGTACGGCTGTCCGAAAAATTCCACCTGCCCATCCTGGCTGACGAGGCGGTGGCCGATGCCAAGGATATGTACAGCCTTGCCGCGGCGGGCTTCTCTGGCGCTGTGGCGATGAAGATTGCCAAGGCCGGCGGGCCGGTCCAGGCGCTGAAGCAGGCCTCCGTGGCCCAGGCCGCAGGTATCGGCCTGTATGGCGGCACCCTGCTGGAAGGCACCATCGGCACGGTGGCCTCACTGCATGCCTGGTCGACGCTGGAAACCCTGCATTGGGGCACCGAGATGTTCGGCCCGCTGCTGATGAAAGACGACATCGTGGTCAAGCCACTGAATTTCCACGACAACGGTGTGGATCTGCCGCAAGGCCCGGGGCTTGGTGTCGAAATTGACGAAGACAAGCTGAACCAATATCGCCGGAAAGCCTGAGGCGCCGGAACCATCTGAAACTGGAGGAAAGCACATGCTGTTCAAAGTCGAGATGAAGGTGAACATTCCCCACGACATGCCAGCGGAAGTGGCCGCCGACATCAAGGCCCGTGAAAAAGCCTACGCCCAGGACCTGCAGCAGCAGGGCAAGTGGCGCCACCTGTGGCGGGTGGCCGGCAGCTACGCCAACGTGAGCATTTTTGATGTGGCGGACAACGCTGAGCTGCAGGACCTGATCAGCAACCTGCCACTGTTCCCGTACATGGATATCACCGTCGCGCCCCTGTGCCGGCACCCGTCTTCCATCCACGAGGACGACCGCTAATCACACCGATTGTTGCCAACTGATGAGCTGATACGAGCAACAAGAATAACAGTAACCGAGGAGAACTAAGATGACCGTTAAAACCATGCAAACTGCGGAAGTGAAGGACCTGCTGGAAAAAGTAGCCGGCTTCAACCAGGAAGGTGGAAACGAGCGTGTAAAGAAAATTGTTCATCGCCTGATGCACGACATTTTCCAGATTGTTGAAGACTTTGACGTGACAGCCGAAGAATTCTGGCAAGCCGTATACTACGTAGGCGACCTGGGCAAGAACGGCGAAGCGGCCCTGCTGGCTCCGGGCCTGGGGATGGACAAGTACCTGGACATCCGTATGGACGCCGAAGATGAGCAGGCCGGCCTGGCTGGCGGCACACCGCGTACCATCGAAGGCCCGTTGTATGTTGCCGGTGCACCGATGAGCGAAGGCTTTGCCCGCATGGACGATGGTTCCGACGAAAGCGCCGAGACCATGATCCTGACCGGCCAGGTGACTGACGAGAACGGCCAGCCGATCGCCAACGCTGTCGTTGACGTATGGCACGCCAACACCATGGGTAACTACTCCTACTTCGACCAGTCCCAGAGCGACTACAACCTGCGTCGCCGCATCAAGACCGACGAGAACGGCCGCTACACTGCCCGGTCCATCATTCCGGCTGGCTACGGCTGCCCGCCCGAGGGTTCCACCCAGGCTCTGCTGAACCTGCTGGGCCGCCATGGTAACCGTCCGGCGCACATCCACTTCTTTATCGCCAAGCCGGGCTACAAGCACCTGACCACCCAGATCAACCTGGCCGGTGACGAGTACACCTACGACGAC
>CAYUNQ010000094.1:0-3653 GCA_964446185.1 uncultured Marinobacter sp.
CGATCACCGACTGGAAATCACGCACCAGCAAAGGGTAAGGATGTGGACCGGCCACGGTACCGATGATGTAGAAAGTTTCATCAACATTGGCAACCCAGTCCCGCATGGCTTCGTTCATGGCGTCTTTCAGGGTCTTGGTGCCGCTCTCTACCGAGTGCACAGTGGCGCCCAGCAGCTTCATACGGTAAACGTTCAGAGACTGGCGTTTGACGTCTTCAGAGCCCATAAATACGTGGCACTCCAGACCCAGGCGGGCACACACCGTCGCGGTGGCCACACCATGCTGGCCGGCCCCGGTTTCCGCAATGATGCGCTTCTTGCCCAGAAAACTGGCCAGCAGAGCCTGGCCGATGGTGTTGTTCACCTTATGGGCGCCGGTATGGTTAAGGTCTTCCCGTTTCAGCCAGATCTGGGCACCACCGGTTTCCCGGGTCAGGCGCTCAGCAAAATACAGGGGACTGGGCCGGCCTACATAATCCGCGAGATCCTTGTCGAAAGTCGCCTGAAAATCAGGGTCATCTTTCAGCAGCAGATACTCCCGCTCCAGAGTCATCAGGGAGTCCATCAGGGTTTCCGATACAAACCGGCCACCAAAGGCACCGAAGTGGCCTTTGGTATCGGGAAGTGCCTTCAGCATTTCATCAGTGAGTTTTACAGACACGGTGAACCTCTTTTATGAATTCGGATAGTTTGGTGGGGTCTTTCCTGCCCTTACTCTGCTCTACCCCGCCACTGACATCGACAGCCCATGGCCGCACCTGTTCAACAGCGGTGGCTACGTTAGCAGATGACAACCCACCGGCCAATATCAGGGGCAACGGCCGAAGCTCCGGAATCAACTGCCAGTTGAACGAGTGGCCGGTGCCGCCGTAACGGTCCGGGTCCCAGGCATCAACCAGTAAGCCGCTGGCACCCTCGAAATCCTTGAAGGCCTGTTCGATCTGGCCGGCTTCCCGGACCCGAACGGCCTTGATCCAGCGCCGCCCGAACGACGCACAAAACTCTGGCGCTTCGTCGCCGTGAAACTGCAGCAGATCCAGGGGCACCTGCGCCAGCACCTGCTCCACGAAGGTCGCCTCCGGGTTAACAAACAGCCCGGTCAGGGTCACAAAGGCAGGAACCTTGGCTGCCAGAAGTTCCGCCTGGGCGATTGAGACGGCGCGCGGGCTTTTAGCGAAAAACACCAGGCCAATGGCGTCGGCACCGGCACCGATCGCGGCCTCGACATCTTCTGGCCGGGTCAGGCCGCAGATCTTTACGCGGGTCATCATGGCGCCGTTACCGGTTGTTTCGGATGAATATGGGTTGGCTCTATGGGCTGGTTCAGCGCTTGCGGGAACCAGGGGCTTGCGAAACCCGGGCCACACAAAGCTTTGGGGATACCATAACGCTCAGGATACCCCACATCCACCAGATAAAGCCCGTGCGGCGGCGCGGTCACTCCCGCAAGCTTCCGGTCTGTCGCCACCAGCACCTCACCCACCCAGTCAACCGACTCCTTTCCGGTACCCACATCCATCAAGGCACCGGCAATGTTGCGTACCATATGGTGCAGAAAGGCATTGGCCTGAATATCAATTACGACATAACTGCCGGATCGGGTTACTGAAATGCGCTCCATATAGCGAACCGGGGTACGGGACTGGCAACCAGCGGCCCTGAACGACGTAAAATCGTGCTCACCCAAAAGCGCCTGGGCAGCGGCATGCATCCTGTTCTCGTCCAGCGGGCGGAAGTTCCAGCTCACCTGACCACGCTGGATGCCCGGCCTTACCGAATGATTGTAGATGATATACCGGTAGCGGCGGTAAACCGCGGAGAAACGGGCGTGGAAGTCGTCGACCCCGTTGCCGGCCCAATGCACGGCAATGTCATCAGGCAAGGCGGTGTTCATGCCCATTACCCAGGAACGCAGGTTACGTACCGAGGGCGTATCAAAGTGGGCAATCTGGAAGCTGGCATGAACACCTGCGTCGGTGCGGCCGGCACACACCAGATCCACCGGATGATCAGCCACCTTTGCCACAGCCTTTGCCAGTTCGGCCTGCACCGATCGCACGCCGCTTTTCTGGAACTGCCAGCCATGGAAGTGACGGCCATCGTATTCGAAAGCAATGGCAACACGGCCGTTACCAATGGCATTATCTGTCGTCAGGGGGTGTGGTTCAAGAAACAAGGGTCAGCCCGGTGTGATGTCTTCTGAAAAAACAAAGCGCCGGCACAAGGGCCGGCGCTGTTGCCACGGTTGAACTGATTATAACGGATCAGGAAAGATTTTTAAGGAGCTCTTGCGCCTCGGCTTTCTGTTCGTCGTTACCTTCCAGTGCAACCTCCTCGAGAATGTCACGGGCACCATCACTGTCACCCATCTCGATGTAGGCCCGGGCAAGGTCAAGCTTGGTAGCCGCCTCGTCAGTGCCCGCCAGGAAGTCGAAGTCGTCGTCTTCCAGGTCGCCTTCGTCGATATCCAGACCAGTAACCGGAGTTACCTGCCCTGCACCGAGGTCGTCTGCAGCGGGTTCGGCCACATCAACCACCGGAATCTCGTCTTCGGCTTCAAGTTCCCGAAGCGCGTCTTCCAGCCCCAGCTCCTCATCAACCGCCGGCTCAGAGTCCGCCTCGGAGAACTCGCCCATCAGCGCGAGGTCTTCATCGGAAACATCCAGCTCCAGCTCATCCAGAGAGGCATCTTCCAGGTCAAGCTCTTCCAGGGCGTCGTCTTCACCGGACACTTTCTCCAGTTCCGCATCGAGCTCGTCCAGGAAGGACTCATCGAGATCTTCGGACTCCAGGCTCAGCTCTTCTTCGGACTCCAGACCCAGATCCAGGTCGAGCTCTTCGTCGGCCGCAGGCTCTTCTGTTTTCGACTCACCGGTCTCTTCTGTTTCCAGCTCAACGCTATCTTCATCGTCAAGCTCGAATTCGGACAGATCAAACTCCAGCGAGTTGTCCTCGGCATCTGTTTCAAGGGCAGAATCAGACTCAAGTTCGCCAAATTCGTTTTCTTTGACCTCATCCACCGAGGCTTCAAATTCGTCAGCCTTGAGCTCGTCTGGCAAGGTCCATTCGATCGGTTGATCCTGCTCAGCCACCGGTTCTGCCTGCTCCGGCTCGCTTTCAGTCAGACTGAAGGAATCGGAACGCAGCTGAGACTCAAGGTCATCGATGCTCGGCATGGCTTCGGCTTCATCCAGACGGGCCCGGATTGCCTCAGCTTCCTGCAGCGCCACATCGTCTTCCAGTGCGGCAACCTCACCGTACTGTTTTTCGAAGGCGTCGTGGTCCTGGTTGTCGGCATAGACCGACAGCAGCTTCAGTCTCAGATCGGCCCGGCTCGGTTCACGGGAAATCGCCGTTTCCAGAACCTGAACAGCCTGGTCATTCCGGCCGTAGGCGATGTAGGTCTCGGCTTCTGCCAGTGCATCGGCAGTTTCTTCGACGCCCTCACCCGCTGCACCAGCTACGCCTGCAACACCCAGATCTACGGCATCTTCGCCCGAGCCATCGTCTTCACGATTAAACTCATCGTAGAAATCCTTTTCCCGCTTGGCGTTCTTGCGTGCCACCAACAGCAGCAGTAGCAGCAACAGAATCAGGCCACCACCCAGAGCAATCTGGTAAAGCGGATTGCCCATAATGGTGTCAATAAACTG
>CAYUNQ010000094.1:3663-9536 GCA_964446185.1 uncultured Marinobacter sp.
TCTTTGACAGGCTGTGCAGGTACCGGCTGCTGCTGCGGCTTCGACTCCTGAACGGGCGCGGCAGCAACCGGGGCGCTGGCGGCTTCAGGCTCAACGGCCTCAGCTACTTCGCCCTGCTCGTCACCGGCAACATCTGTAGCCGCAGCGGGTGCCTCAGCGCCCTCAGCTACCTCTACCTCTGCGCCCGCATCAGCATCCGCGTCGGCTGCGGCTTCTTCAGAACCAGTACCGTCGACGGCCTGATCTTCGGCCGCTGCCGCGGAACCATCTTCAATTGCTGCTTCATCACCGCCAGCAACTTCGGCGTCATCAGCCGCGCTTTCCCCTTCAGATTCAGCAACGTCACCTGCGGCTTGCACGGCATCCTCGTCAGAGCCGGCACCAGTTGTGTCTGCTACCGCAGCACCAGCTTCAGCGGTTTCGCCCTGCGCTTCAGCGGACAGGGCTGCAGCGGCTTCGTCTTCCGTCATGCCCTGAAGCTCTGCCAGCTGGGTGTTCTTCAGCTCCAGCAGACGCTGCAGGGTTTTCACCTGCTCTTCCATGTCCTGCAAACGGCTGGAG
Source organism: uncultured Marinobacter sp. (assembly GCA_964446185.1). Taxonomy (GTDB): domain Bacteria; phylum Pseudomonadota; class Gammaproteobacteria; order Pseudomonadales; family Oleiphilaceae; genus Marinobacter. The sequence continues at coordinate 4,225 of CAYUNQ010000094.1, forward strand.
AGCTCATCTTTTTCGCGGCGCGTAGCTTCCAATTCTTCCAGGGCAACCGCCGCCCCAGCATCTGCCCCGCCGGCCTGAGTGCCATCACCGCCGGCAGAACCACCCTCTTCTCCGGTACGCGGAGTCGTTTCTTCCTCGGCCACCAGCAGCTTCAGCTCATCAGGAGCGGCAGTGCCATCGGACTGCGCCGGGGCTGTGTCAGCTTGCGCGGTACGGGTTGCATCGACAGGGCGCGGAGACTGGATTTCCTCATTCTGTCGGGCAACCACACGAGTAGCTTCGGCTTTGGTACGGGCCTGAATCTGGTCAAGGGTAGGAGCACGAAGTACCTGCCCCCGCTTCAGCTTGTTGATGTTGCCATCAATAAAGGCATCCGGATTGAGATCCTGGATTGCCAGCATTACCTGCTGCATGGACACGGAGTTATCCGGCCGCATGCGCTGCGCGATGGTCCACAGAGTGTCGGATGGGCCGGTCGGGCCGAAACTGTCAGCCTGGTAACCCCGCGCGGGCGCACGCTCAACAGCAGCCTGGCGGCGTACCGACTCACTACTGCGGATTGTGGTTTGGCGAGCCGGCGCAGCAGTAGAAGCAACAGGCGCGCTGACCTGCTCCCGGGCACCGGAGTCCTCGGCATAGACTGGCGGATCAACCAATACGGCGTATTCCCGCATCAGGCGCCCGTTTGGCCATGTCAGCTCAAGAAGGAAGTTGAGATACGGTTCGCGCACCGGTTCCCGAGAGGACACGTTAATGAGGAGATTGCCATCCGCTCCGGTAACGACCTCAAACTTCAGTTTACTCAGAAACTGATGCCGCTCCAGACCTACCCGCTGATAAGCGGTCTCTGGCGCAACGTTGACGAACACATCACCCGGCGCGACCCCAGCACTCTGTCGGAGCGAGATTTCTGCGTCGAGGGGCTCATTCAGCCAGGACTGTAGTTCGATTTCACCGAGTCCCAGGGCCTGTGCCATGCCGGAGCCAAGCCCTCCCGCCAGCGCCAGGGCAACCGCAAGCTTGCGTACCTTCATGCTTTTTCCTTTCCAGTCTCCGTTATTCGTTACTGCTGAATTTCAACAGAATCGGACGAGGTTGGATGACTTTCGCCTTGTTATTTCTCGTTTTTATATCGTAAGTCTGACTTACGGTGGGGAAAGTATTGATGATAAGTCCCCTTTAATCAATCAATCAGCTGCAATGCTTGCACTGATTCCTGACGTATCAGGCGGAACTCCTTACTACCCCAGAAAATAACAGGGGCGGACGCTGAAATCAGCCTCCGCCCCTGACCGGTTTGTCAGAAACCGGACACAGTTGGCATTAATTGCCTCTGCGTAACATTTCTTAACGCTCTTGCAGAATCCGCAACATACGGCGCAGCGGTTCGGCGGCGCCCCACAGCAGCTGATCGCCCACGGTGAACGCGGAAATAAACTCCGGCCCCATGGACAACTTGCGGATACGACCAATCGGAATACTCAGGGTACCGGTCACTTTGGCCGGGGTGAGTTCCTGCATAGTGGCATCGCGATCGTTCGGGATAACTTTCACCCAATCGTTGCCCTTGGCCAGAATGCTCTCGATCTCTTCAACCGGGATATCTTTCTTGAGCTTGATGGTCAGCGCCTGGCTATGAGAACGCATGGCGCCGATACGCACACAGATACCATCAATGGGAATCGGGTTGTCGCTGCGGCCCAGAATTTTATTGGTCTCAACGCCCGCTTTCCACTCTTCCTTGCTCATACCGTTGTCGAGCTGCTTGTCGATAAACGGAATCAGGCTGCCGGCCAGCGGCACACCGAAATGCTCGGTGGGGAAATCACCGGAACGCATGGTATCGGTCACCTTGCGGTCGATTTCCAGAATGGCGGAAGAAGGATCAGCCAGTTCAGATTTCACGCTCTCGTTCAGCGCGCCCATCTGGGCCAGAAGCTCACGCATATTCTGGGCACCGGAACCGGAAGCGGCCTGGTACGTCATCGGAGAAACCCACTCGATCAGGTCCTGCTCCAGCAGGCCACCCAGGGCCAGCATCATCAGACTGACGGTGCAGTTACCGCCGATGTAATCCTTGACGCCCTTGTCGAGCGCTGCATCGATCACATTACGGTTAACCGGGTCCAGAACGATGACAGAGTGGTCCACCATACGCAGGGTGGATGCCGCATCAATCCAGTAACCTTCCCAGCCTGCATCACGCAGCTTCTGGTAAACCTCAGTGGTGTAATCGCCACCCTGACAGGTCAGAATGACATCCATGCCCTTGAGGATGTCGATATCGAAGGCGTCCTGCAGAGGCGGAACACCTTCTTTGCCTACGTCCGGGGCCGGCTTGCCGGTCTGGGAAGTGGTGAAAAACACCGGATCGATATCGGCAAAATCGTTTTCTTCACGCATGCGTTGCATGAGGACTGAGCCTACCATGCCACGCCAACCAACTAGTCCAACTCGCTTCATGTGCGACCTTTGAACCTCACATTATGCCCGCCCACTATCGTTATCGCTGACAGGGACCGGATGGATGATCCCGCAGCGGCAGCATCGCGCCGCTGTCGGGTCTCGAATCAGGACTGGCTCAGAGTGCGTTGAGAACGGCTTCACCCATCTCGCGGGTAGAAACCTTCTGGCCGCCTTCAGACATGATGTCTGCAGTACGCAGGCCCTGATCCAGCACCTTGCTGACCGCCGCTTCAATCGCTTCTGCGGCTTCTTCCTCATTCAGGCTGTAACGCAGCATCATCGCTGCACTGATGATGGTGGCCAGCGGATTGGCAATGCCCTTACCGGCGATGTCCGGTGCTGAACCGTGGCAAGGCTCGTACATGCCCTGCTTTTCAGAGTTCAGCGACGCAGACGGCAACATGCCAATAGAGCCGGTAAGCATAGCCGCTTCATCAGAAAGAATATCACCAAACATGTTGCCAGTCACAATCACGTCGAATTGCTTCGGCGCACGAACCAGCTGCATAGCGGCGTTGTCCACGTACATATGGGACAGCTCCACATCCGGATATTCCCGCTTAAGGTCCTCCATGATTTCGCGCCACAGCACGGTCACTTCCAGCACGTTGGCTTTGTCGACAGAACACAGCTTTTTGCCGCGCTGCTGGGCCGCTTCAAAGGCAACCCGGCCGATGCGGCGAATTTCAGACTCGGTGTACTGATAGGTGTTGTAACCCTGGCGCTCACCATTCTCCAGCTCACGCACACCGCGGGGCTGGCCGAAATAGATACCGCCAGTCAGCTCACGCACGATCAGGATATCCAGACCGGAAACCACTTCCGGCTTCAGGGAAGAGGCAGACGCAAGCTGCGGGTACAAAATGGCCGGGCGCAGGTTGGCAAACAGCTCCAGGTTGGAACGCAAACCCAGCAGGCCCTTCTCCGGGCGCTTGGCCATCGGCAGGCTGTCCCACTGGGGGCCACCCACGGCACCGAGCAGGATGGCATCGGCCTTGCGGGCCTTGTCCAGGGTTTCATCCGGTAGCGGGGTGTCCGTCGCATCAATGGCTGCGCCACCCACCAGCGCAGTGTCAAAGCTCAGGCCAAGACCAAACTTTTCGTTAACCTTGTGCAGAACCTTCTCGGCCTCGGCGACAATTTCCGGACCAATGCCGTCACCCGGCAGGAGCAATACAGTACGGGACATATCAGAATCCTTGTTAATCAGTTTCCAGCGTTAAACAGCCAGGGAGCCGTCTTGCGGCGAGCATCTTCATAGGCGCGAATGGTCTCGGCATCTTCCAGCGTGACACCGATGTCGTCCAGACCGTTCAGCAGGCAGTGACGACGGAAGTTGTCCACCTCAAACGAAAACGACTCACCGGACGGCGTGGTCACGGTCTGGGCATCGAGATCAACCGTCAGAGCATAGCCCTCGGCGGCGTCGACCTCAACAAACAACCTGTCTACAACTTCTTCATCAAGAACAATGGGTAACAAGCCATTCTTAAAGCAGTTGTTGTAGAAGATATCCGCAAAGCTCGGGGCAATGATCACCCGGAAACCGAAATCATCCAGCGCCCAGGGTGCGTGTTCACGACTGGAACCACAACCGAAGTTGGCCCGGGCCAGCAATACACTGGCGTTTTTGTAACGATCCTGGTTCAGCACAAAATCCGGGTTCAGCGGGCGACCAGAACAATCCTGGTCCGGCTTGCCTTCGTCCAGGTAACGCAGCTCATCAAACAGGTTCGGGCCAAAGCCGGTGCGCTTGATGGACTTCAGAAACTGCTTGGGAATGATCATGTCCGTGTCCACATTGGAACGGTCCATGGGGGCTACAATGCCCTGGTGTTGCGTAAATGCGCGCATGGTCTCTCTCCTGTGGCTCAGTGCATCAATTCACGGACATCAACGAAGTGGCCGGTTACCGCGGCAGCGGCGGCCATGGCCGGGCTCACCAGATGGGTACGTCCACCAAAGCCCTGACGGCCTTCGAAGTTCCGGTTGGAGGTAGACGCACAATGCTCGCCCTGCCCCAGCTTATCGGCGTTCATCGCCAGACACATAGAGCAACCCGGATCACGCCATTCAAGACCGGCTTCGATAAAGATCTTGTCCAGGCCTTCCTGCTCCGCCTGGGCTTTCACCAGACCGGAACCCGGCACTACCATCGCCTGCTTCAGGCTCGGCGCCACCTTGCGGCCTTTCACCACCGCTGCGGCTTCACGCAGGTCTTCAATACGGCTATTGGTGCAGGAACCGATAAACACCCGGTCCAGCTGGATGTCGGTAATCTTCTGGTTCGGCTGCAGACCCATGTATTTCAGCGCACGCACAATGCCTTCACGCTTGATGGGATCTTCTTCCTTCGCCGGGTCCGGCACATTGCCGTCGACACCGGTCACCATCTCCGGAGACGTACCCCAGCTCACCTGCGGCTGGATAGCCGTACCGTCCAGCTCAACCACTTTGTCGAATACCGCATCATCGTCGCTGTGCAGCGTGCGCCAGTATTCAACTGCCTTATCCCAGGTTTCGCCTTTCGGAGAGAACGGACGACCTTTCACGTAGTCGATGGTGGTGTCATCCACAGCCACCATACCCACACGGGCACCGCCTTCGATGGCCATGTTGCAAATGGTCATCCGGCCTTCCATGCTCAAGCCACGGATTGCCTCACCACCAAACTCGATGGCGTAACCGGTACCGCCTGCGGTACCGATCTTGCCGATGATGGCCAGGACCACATCCTTGCCAGTCACGCCTGCGCCAAGTTTGCCGTTCACCTTCACCAGCATGTTCTTCATCTTTTTCTGAACCAGGCACTGGGTGGCCAGAACATGTTCAACTTCCGACGTACC
>CAYUNQ010000095.1:0-9525 GCA_964446185.1 uncultured Marinobacter sp.
GATCAGGTCGGTTTCCAGATGGCTGTCGTCGGCGAAGTTCATCCGTAGCCGCGCGGCGCTGCCCGGCACAATGGCGGTGGTAGCTTTCTCGGTGTGCGCCTGCACACCCAGGTTTTCAATTTTCTGACGTAACAGGGCGCCACCCTGGTCGTCCAGCTGCACCGGCATCAGGCGCGGGGCGAATTCCACCACACTGGCCTGCAGGCCCAGGCTCTTCAACGCGTTTGCCGCTTCCAGCCCCAGCAGGCCGCCGCCCACCACCACGCCGGCATCCAGATCGTCCAGGGTGCGGTATACGAAGCAGCCGTCCTGATCGTTACCTTCAATCGGCGGCACGAACGGATAGGAGCCCGTCGCCAACACCAGCTGGTCGTAGGCATAGGCGCCTTCTGGGGTAGTGACCACCCGATTGTCCCGGTCGATAGCTGTGACAGGTTCGTTCAAGTGCAGGTCAATGCCCTGCTCCTCGTACCAGTCCGCCGTGCCCATGGCGAGGTCTGCATGGCTGGAGCCGCTGAAATACTCGGACAGGTGCACCCGGTCGTAGGCCAGTTGCTTCTCTTCACCGAACACCAGAATGTTAAAACGCCCGGCAGCCGGTGACTGGGTGAATTGCTCCAGGAAGTGATGACCCACCATGCCGTTGCCGATCACAATCAGGGTTTGTTTGCTCATGGGCTGCCTCTTCTCCAAACGAAAAAAGCCGGAGCATCATGCCCTCGAAAGAGAACAGATGGTCCGGCACCAATGCCAACAACAATGATCTGATGGTCCGGCCTGATTCCTTGGCCGGGACAGTCGTCCTTGGTTAACTCAAAGCGATCTCCGTGCCAACTTTTTAAATCTATTTAATTCAATGAGTTGGCATTTTTGGCTGTTTGGTCGACCTTGTAACAGGCAAAAAGGTGCCCCGGGATGGGGCGACATGCCCGATGTTGAGGCTGGCGGTTCTGGCCTGTTAATTGCTGCATACCCGTCAGACAGAAATTAGCTGTGTGCTGACACAAGGAGCTGCACCATGAACACCCAACGCCACCCCCATGTGACCGCCGCGGCGACTGCCGCGGATTTCCTGATCGCCTCCCGGCAGTGCGAGATTCGTAACCTGGAGCACTTTCTGCAGATGGGCCGGCTGGTTCAGAGCGTAGGCAATCTGGTGCACGGACTGCAGCGGGAGCGGGGAGCCACCAGTCTGTTTCTCGGTTCCGGGTGTCAGCGCTTCACCAGGGAGCGGGCCCTGGTGCTGAAACAGAACGACCAGCTGGCCTCAATCTTCCGGCAGGCGCTGGCGGATATCCAGCATGACCTGACCGACCACCCGGTCAGCAGCCCGTTGCTTGGGCACATTGCCAGCGCCCTGCATTGCCTGGATCAGCTGCCAGGCCTGCGGCGCCGAGTGGCTGACCAGTCTGTCAGCGTGGACGAGGCCACTGACTGGTTTTGCGACACCATCCACCGGTTGATCACGGTGGTATTCGAGGCCGCCGAAACCGTCGCTGAACCCTCGATCGCCGGACTGTTGGTGGCCCTGGTGCACGTGATGAATGGTAAGGAGTATTGTGGCCAGGAGCGGGCCGCGGGCTCGGCCGGGTTCTCCAGCGGCCAGTTCGACAGTGCACTGTCACGGCGCATGATGCACCTGGTTGAGGCGCAGGAACGGTGTTTTGACGTGTTTGTAAACTTCGCTCACGAAGAAAGCCTGGGGCTCTGGCAAGCCCTTCGCGCCCACCCTCGGGAGCTGGAAATTGAACGCATGCGGCAGAAGGCGGTGTCGGTCGGGCGCTACAAAGCGCTGGATGAAGGACTGGCGGACCAATGGTTCAGTCTGATGACTGAGCGTATGGATGATCTCAAGAACATTGAAGATGCCATCGAAAGCGCGTTTCACCATCGCTGTGTCGAGCGCTACACCGAAGCCCGCCACTCGCTGGCTCACCAGGAAACCCTGCTGGCCTCTCTGGAACAACGGCACGCTTCGAGCACTCCGGTCCTGGTGGTGTGCAATGACGGCTCGGACGCCGGTGCGGTGGATGCCTGGGCCGGCGATGGCGTCGGGCAACAGGCAGGCCGGTCGATCTTCGACCTGGTTCAGGCGCAAACCCGACGACTGCGCCAGATGTCCGAAGAGCTGCAGAGCGCAAAGGATGCGCTGGAAGAGCGGCGCACCCAGGAAAAAGCCGTGTTGCTGCTGATGGAGCATCGCAACATCAGCAACGACGAAGCCCACCGGTTACTGAGGAAACTGGCGATGGATCAGGGTAAGCGTTTGCCCGACGTGGCCCGGGCGTTGATATCCATGTCCGCAGTGATTGGCAATCAAGCTGCCGGGCTCAACAGCTGCAGCGGCACGCGATAGCGCAACAGGCGGGATTGCTGGCTGACCAGAACGGTGCAGGTTTTGCGGTTAACCCGGATGACCTCGCCTTTCTTCTCACCGCGGCCATCACCGAAACGCACGGTATCCCCAACCTGCCACTGTTGCCGGGCTTGCTTCGGGCTCGGCAGTTCAAAGGCTACGCCCGAAAGCTCGATGCCGGCCAACGTTGCCTGCTTACTCAGATATTGTCGGGTAGCCCCAGCGGCACCGCTGTTATGCAGCTCGTCCAGCGCTTCATAGAAGTGCCGGTTATGAACGGAGCCGTAATGCCGTTGCCCGGCGCTGTGCTGCAGCAAATGGGCGAACTCATGGCAGCAGGTGTGCGCCAGCAGGTTCAGCACACTCACTTCACCGTCAAAATAGCCGCGGCTCCGGATTTCCCGGGTGGATAACCAGCCCTGGGCGGTTTCCGGTTGGTGCTTGGCGGCAATCATCCTGGCACCGTAGGTGATCAGATGTTGCTTCTTGCGAGGATCATAACGGTGGTAAGTGGCTTGCCCGGAGCCTACGCGCAACACCAGTCCTGCACACTGGTTCTGTTCTCGAATCCAGTCTTTGGCGGGGTCCCAGAGGACGTCTCGGGTAGCCTGGCACATGAGGGTGCCGATGGCATGTACGTACGAAGATCGTTGGGGCATGAGTCGTGATGGTGCCAAAAAACAGTCACTTGATTGTATGGATGAATAGACTAACCAGCGAATTTACAAATTGCTATGGCCCGTGTTGGCAGAGTTGTTTAGAGTCTCTCCATATTTTGTGTAGTGGTCGTTTCAGGAGGTACCTTTCCACCATGAACGCTGAACAGCTAAAACGGCTTTAAGATGACCCCTGGTCTGCCGCCGATAACCTGCGGGCCAACTCCGACCTCAGTCCAGTGAATACGCCACGCCGGTACTCGGCCTGATTTTCCCGAAATTCGCCGACAACAAGTACAAGCGTGCCGGGCCGGACATCACCAGCGAGTTCACGGAGCTCAGAGGCACCCGGCGGGAAAAACCAATCTCAGAATCGCCATCCAGAAATGCGGCTTCTATCTCCCGGACCATGCCCGCTACCACTATCTTCTAAGCCTGCCGGAGCAGGAAGACCTGGCCAGGAGAATCAAACAGGTCATGGAAGCCATCGAGGAATACAAAACCGAGCTGGATGGCATCCTGCCCAGAGACGAATACTTTGCGCTTACCCGCATTAGCAACACACTGCTGGCGGAACTACTGAAAAACTTCTCCAACATCCCGGCTGATGCCAATGGCGATATTTTCGGCAAGATCTACGAGTTCTTCCTGGGCAAGTTTGCCCTGATAGAAGGCCAGAAAGGTGGTGAGTTCTTTACGCCCACCTCGGTGGTTAAGCTGATGGTGGAAATTATCGAACCACACCACGGCACGGTATACGATCCGGCCTGTGGGTCGGCCGGGATGTTCGTGCAGTCCCAGCAATTCGTGGAGCGCCACCGCAAGAAGCTGGACGAACTGGGCGAAGCCCACGACGAAGGCCAACTCTACGTCTACGGACAGGAAAAGACCCTGGATACCGTCAAGCTGGCCAAGATGAACCTAGCTGGTAACGGCCTGAGAGGCGAAATCCGCCAGGCCAACAGCTACACTGAAAACCCCTTCGACGGCTTCGGAAAATTCGACTTCGTGATGGCCAATTCTGCTTCCGACGCTCGCCACAGCGAGGCGGATATTCGCCAGACCCTGATCGAGAACAACCTGATCTACGGCATGCTCACCCTGCCGTCCAACATATTCTACACGTTCTACACGGTTACCCTGCCCGCCACCCTCTGGTTCTTCGACAAGAACAAGCAGGACGACCGCATCCTGTTCATCGATGCCCGCAATATCGGCATTTTCCTGGCCTGATCTTTTTACCTACGTCCACCTGCGCTATTCCGGAATATCTGAAGCGTTGAAGGAGCTTGCCAATGGTGCGAATGTTCTGCACTTGAAGCCCGATCTCATCGGAAAACAGAAATATCTTGTTCCCGATACGCTGACAGTAGAAAAGTTCGTGAAGCTGGTTGAACCGTTTTATGAACAAATAGAGAAACTAGAACAGCAAATTGATATGTTGGAGTGTACGAAAAACCAACTCCTTCCCCGCCTGATCTCGGGCAAACTCTCCGTGGAAAACCTGGATATCCAGTTTCCACCCTCCGTGCAGAGTGATTCGTCAGGTGGTGCCGGCGAAGCTGCCTCTTGAACCTCTAACGGTAATCAGACAAACTGTCACCAGATATCGATAAATGGTGACATTTTGTCTGATTCCGGCTCTGCCCGATCATCCCGGGCACAACTCCAAACCCTGTTCCGACAGCGCGGCGGCCAGCTTCGCCTGAGCGAAGCGCTGGCTCGGGGCTATAGTCGGTACCAGTTCTATCAGCTTCGGGATGAAGGGCTGATAGAGCCGGTCAGCCGTGGTCTATACCGGCTGGTGGATCTTCCCCCGATAGAAAACCCGGACCTGGTGGCCGCTGCTACCCGTTTTCCCAATGCGGTGCTTTGCCTGATTTCTGCGCTGGACTGGCACGGCATTACCACGCAGATTCCCCATCAGGTGCACCTGGCGGTGGCGCGGGGTGCCCGCCTGCCGATGCTCGATTATCCGCCGGTGGCCGGGTACCGGTTCTCCGGGCAGTCCTTCAGTGCAGGCATTGAGCGGGTCGACGTAGACGGCATTACCCTGAACGTCTACAACCCGGAGAAAACCCTGGCGGACTGCTTCAAGTTCCGGAATCGTATCGGCATGGATGTGGTGCTGGAGGCGCTGGAGCTATATCGCACTCGGAAAACCTTCCTGCCGGGCAAGCTGATGGAATACGCCAGAATCTGCCGGGTTGCCAACGTGATGGCACCCTACGTGGAAGCCCGGCTGTGAATGGAATCAGTTAATCAACGGAATAACCAAAGTGAAAGGAGATCACGGTGGCCAAAAACATCGCCGCGTCTGTTCGCCAAAAACTGCTCAATAAGTCCCGGGAAGAAAAACGTCCCTTTCAGGAGTTACTTCAGTACTACGCCATGGAGCGGTTTCTGTATCGGCTCAGTCAATCGCCCCACAACGGCTGTTTTACCCTGAAAGGAGCTTTAATGCTGTGGGCCATGCAGAGGCCGACCAGCCGACCGACCCGGGATATCGATATGCTGGGGCAGACCAGCAACGAGCCAGAGGCGATTCTTGGCCAGGTGCGGGACATTATTGAGACTGAGGTGACGGATGATGGCTTGCGCTTTGATGCGGATACCCTGAAAGCAGAGGCCATCACTGAAGATGCTGACTACCAGGGGCTGAGGGTGACCTTCACTGGTTTTCTCGAAAACGCCAGAATTTCGATGCAACTGGATATTGGCTTTGGTGATCCCGTCTTTCCGTTCCCTTCCTGGCTGGAGTTTCCGGCCTTACTGGATTTTCCCGCTGCACGTATCAAGTGTTACACCCCGGAATCGTCCATTGCCGAGAAGTTCCAGGCGATGGTGAACCTGGGTGAGCTGAACAGCCGGATGAAGGACTTTTACGATATCTGGCTGTTGTCTCGCCAGCACAGCTTCCGGTTGGAAAACCTGAAGGGTGCCGTTGACGGCACCTTCCAGAAACGCGGGACCGAAATCCCTGAAACCAATCCGTTTTCTGACGCTTTTGTGGACAGCAAGCAGCCACAGTGGCAGGCTTTCCGTAAACGCCTTGGCCAGGATCATGTGCCGGAGGAATTTTCGGAAGTTGTAGAGGTGGTGGTTGAGTTTCTTGGGCCGGTGATGGACGGTAACGTCTCGGATGCCCCCGAGGAAATCTGGCATCCACCTGGTCCGTGGAGTCGGCAGGCCGATGGCTAGCTTTATTTCGGAAGACAATATCGAACAGGCGCTGTTGCAGCGCCTTCAGCACATTCATGGTTTCAATGTGCTGGATTGTTATACCGCAAGCCGGAAGAACTGAACGAGGGCTCTCACCGTGCCGATAAGCGGGATTTGATTTTCCCGGTCGAGTTAAAAACCGCCTGCCTCGAATTGAACCCTGGCATTCCTGAAAGCAAAATCGATGAAGCTATTGAACGGGTGACGAACCGGCGCGCAGCCATGTCTCCGATTGCGGCCAACCGTGAGCTTTATGGCCTGATCCGGGATGGCGTCCCGGTGCAGTTTGAGGATGAGCGCTGCATCAAGCCGCACGGGAAAGTCCGGCTGGTCCATTTCGACGACCCGAAACAGAACCGCTGGCTGGCGGTTTCCCAGCTTTGGATCAAGTCGGTGGGCCAGCCAGGCCCCGAAGGCCGCTTACCGTCGCCCGGATGTAATCCTGTAAGTTAACGGGTTGCCACTGGTCTTTATCGAGCTGAAGAACTCCAATGTGCGGCTTCGCAATGCCTTCGAGGATAACCTGCGCAGTTATCGCCACGACATTCCCCAATTGTTTCACTGTAGCGCATTCTGTGTGCTGTCTAATGCCATGGAAACCCGTGTGGGAAGCTTCTCTGCTGGCTGGGAGCACTTCTTTAACTGGGTCCGGGTGGAGAGAGAATGAGGCGGTAAATCGTAAGGAAATCACTGAGCAGGCCACCAGCCTGGAGCATGCTGCCGATGGCCTGTGCGAAAAGTCTCGCCTGCTCGATTGCGTCGAGAACTTCATCCTGTTCCACAAGGGTGAGACCAAGATTATTGCCCAGAACCACCAATTCCTTGGTGTGAACAACGCCTATGAGCGTTTCTGTAAACGCAGCGAATACGATGGCAAGCTGGGGGTGTTCTGGCACACGCAGGGCTCGGGCAAAAGCTTTTCAATGATTTTCTACGCTCGCAAGATTTTCCGGAAGGCCACGGGCAATTTCAGTTTTGTGGTGGTGACCGATCGCCAGGATCTGGATGGGCAGATTTACCGCAATTTCCTGAATGCGGAGACGGTTCGCAAAGAGGATGCTGCGCAACCGGCTAATGCCGAAGAAATGCGCAAATTTCTGGGGCAGAACAAGAAGGTAGTGTTCACCCTGATTCAGAAGTTCCGGCATGTCAAAGGGCGGAAGTACCCTCGGCTGTTTGACCCCGAAAAGGAAAATCGGGAAATCATCGTGATGGTGGATGAGGCCCACCGCACCCAGTAAAAGAACCTGGCGGAAAACATGCGGGCAGGACTGAAGGGTGCGCACTTCCTGGCCTTTACGGGTACGCCGTTGCTGGGGCGTGATCGCAAGAGCAACAGCTGGTTTGGCGATTATGTGTCTGAGTACAACTTCCAGCAGGCGATGGAAGATAACGCCACTGTGCCGTTGTTCTATGAGAAATGAGTGCCGAAGGTCCTGATTCAGAACGACGATCTCGGTGATGAGTTCTACGAGTTACTGGAAGACGAAGACCTGGACGAAGCCCAGCAGGAAAAGCTGGAGAAAAAGTGCGCCCGTGAACTGGAAGTTATCAAGCGGGACGACCGGTTGGATACCATTGCCCGGGACGTCGTGTATCACTTTCCCCGCCGTGGTTACCTTGGTAAGGGCATGGTGATCACGCTGGACAAGGTCACCGCCGTGCGCATGTACGACAAGGTGCAACAGCACTGGAAAGACGAACAGAAACGCCTGCTGAAGCTGGTTAAAGAGTCAACCAACGAGGTTGAGAAGGCCCGCTACAAGAAGATCCGGGATTACATGAAAACGGTCGAGATGGCCGTGGTGATCGGTGATCCGAAAGCGGACGAAGAAAAGTTCGAGAAGCAGGGCCTGGATATCAAGCGCCTGGAGCAGCTTGATGAACACATGCACGACGTGGAATACAACTTCAAAGACCCGGAGCACCCCCTGCAGTTGGTGTTCGTCTGCGCTATGTGGTTGACCGGGTTTGATGCGCCCACCGTATCCACGCTTTATCTCGACAAGCCCATGAAGGGCCACGCTCTGATGCAGACCATTGCCCGGGCAAACCGGGTCGCGTCATATCGAATTGCATTCAGTGTTTGAGAAACAGGATACCTTCAAGAATATCGGCTTCTTTAACCAGGCAGCCGATACCCTCCTGAGCAACGAAGACTGGCGCAAGCAGATATTGATGAAGTCAGTCAGAAGTTCTCTGAGTTGCGAGCTTTTATCGAAGACAAGCTGCAGCAGCTTTTGGAGCAGAATCACACCCGCACAGACTTTGCCTAACGGTTACAGGAGATCATCGACAAGTACAATTCCGAGAGTTCGTCTGCGGATGCGTACTATGAAGATCTGGTTCAGTACGTTGGTAACATTCGGGAAGAATCAGAGCGGCATATTCGTGAAGGTCTCAGCGAGGATGAGCTTGAAATATATGACCTTTTGAAGAAGGACAAGCTCACCAAAGCCGAGGAACAGAGGGTAAAGCTGGCTGCAAAGGACTTGATCATTCGGTTGATGGAAGGACATCCAAAAGTGTTGGTTCAGGATTGGTGGAAGGATGGCCAGACCCAGCGTGCGGTGAAGGCAGCCATTAAGGAAGTTCTGGATAAAAATCTACCGGAGAGCTACGACCGTGTGGCTTTCAAGGAGAAGTGTGACAACGTTTTCGAGCTGGTAGTAGAGTTTGCGGCTAGTGGTCGAAAGTGGGTGGCGTAGCGGCGGGCAACCTTTTTAAAGTCACCACCCACAACAAGAAATTACAAAGAAATCGTTAGATACCGGGTGAAATCGATCCAGCAATTTTGTCAAATTCTTCTTCTGGGAAGCTGAAAATAAGGATGGAATCGGGGTCCTCTTCATTGACCAAATAGCCGGTCAGATAATTACGGTACTTCGTAGAAAACCCTTTGAAACCTGAGGAAAAGTGAAGCGAGTTTGTGTCAACCGTCTCTGATTGCGAGTCGGATCTGAGCTTGTTCAGAAAGTCTGGGACTGAAGATATTTCTGCGGGCACGGGCTCTACTCGAATGAATCCGATGAACTTCCCGTCGCTAAAAAGGGTTGTTTCGTTGCTATCAATGCGCAAAGTATCAAACAAGGATGACTGCACTGACACCGCGTAATCTTGGCTGGGTGACAATGATATCGACTTGGTAGATGCGCAGCCAGAGAGGGCGAAAATGAGTAGCGCTATTGCAATGAACTTCATTGGTTTTATGTGTCCTTGTCTTATTTCAGTGAAGCTTCCAGCGGGCTCCTAAATTGCAGCCCACGAGCCAACTTGCAGGTAAGGCTTAGC
>CAYUNQ010000096.1:0-9481 GCA_964446185.1 uncultured Marinobacter sp.
GCGGTATCAGACAAGTCTCTTTCCTTCGGGTTTTGTACGACTTTTAGACAGTCATTTGTAAGTTATAGCCCTAACCTGTATCCGGTGCAATCATACTTCCGGCCTTCAGGATTCGAAACGCATTCTCGGCCTGTAGCGTGGCTCCCACTCTTCCTGGGTGTCAGAAGAGGCCGGCTCGGCCGGATAAGGCGCTGCTGAAGCTGTCACCGGAGTGTCGGGCGCAGGTTTATGGTCAGCGCTCACAGGGGGCGCCTGTTTCGGGGCGGGGGGAATCACGTTTGGAGAACTCGCCTGGGGCTCGATCTGAGTGTCGCCCTGTTCTTCACGGCGGGCGTTCTTATCGAACATGCCCTGTCCCACCTTATACAGGGTGTTTACGGTTTTGGTGGCGAGGGCGGCATCTGTATAGTCTTCATCGTAGTCATTCAGGCCGTCCAGCACCGCCAGTACCGGGTTGGTTTTCCACAGTGCCCGCAGGGCCTTGCGGCGCAGTAATTCCGGAATCTCTTTACGCATGAAGCCGGTGATGTCCGCACCCAGTTCAAGGGTGTCCGGATCGGGCAGGTGGTACTTCGCCAGCACCTCCTGCTCGGGCAGGGCTTCATTGAGGGCGAGCTCCTGTTCCTCGGGCGAAAGCTCGGGGGCCTTGGTTTGGGGAGGAACAGGTTCGGCCGGTTTGCCAGCCTCGGCCTTTTTGCGTGCCCAGCGCTGAAGACGTGACTCAGCCATCAGTGAACCCTCGGCTTCTTGATATTGGAGGGGGCGCGGTAAACGTCGCTTTCCTGGCGAATCCGGGGGTCGCCCTTGCCGTCTTCTACGGTGTCGACAGCAACCTCATTGCGACGGCGTTTCTTGAAGGGCTCCTCGATGTAGTGCATATCGATAAATTCTTTGATCCAGGCCGCCAGGGACTCGGGAATCGGAACCGGTTCGACAATGCTTTCGCCACTATCCAGGGAGTCCAGCGCCTCATGGGCACTGGCGGTAACAGTGCTGACCACCCAGCCAGACGGGGACTGGCCGGTCTGGTCCTTGTCCATGACAATCCAGACTGAAGGCACGGCCATATTCAGGGAGACCAGGTAGCCCTCCACATCCGCGCGGAACAACTCCATGGTGACCGTGCCCGCGTGGTAATCGACCACTTCGCCCTCGCGAACCAGCTCTTTCCAGAACGCCTCCGGAGCGCCGGGTATCACCGCCACGGGCTTCCAGATGTCCTTCGCCCAGCGGGTTATCCCCGGGGTACGGCGTACAACGGCCCCCACCTGTAACTCACGTTTCCAATGCTCTGTACGACTGCTCATGGGAATTCTCGTTTTGTTATAGCCCTAAGCTAGCAGGACACAAACAATTATCCAATTGTCCTTACGTAAAAGCCTGTGGCATGCTCGAAAGTCAGAATTAATCTGTATACGCAGAAAAACAACGAAAAGAGCCAAATTCCTGATGATGGCACACAAGACCCTACTGTTATGCACCTGTGACAAAACACAGAGCTTTGATCCGAAGGCACTGCAGGCGGCCGCGGCAGCCGAGCAGGTCATCGTGGTGGACCAGCTGTGCGGCACAGACATGAAAACCGCTGCGGAGCACCTGAGTGGCGCGAATGAAGTACTTATTGCCTGTGGCCAGCAGGCGGCTCTGTTCGAGCGCCTGGGCGAGGATATACAGGCGGAGATCCAGCATTCCGCGCCCCTGAGTACCCTCGATATCCGGGATCGCGCGGGATGGAGTGCGCCGCAGGCTAATCCGAAACGCCTCCATGCCAAGCAGGCAGCGCTGATGGCTGCGGCTCAGTTGCCGGCCCCCATGGCACCGGTGAAAACCATCCGTTCCAGCGGCGTATGCTGCGTTGTTGGTCCCACCGAGCAGGCCATTCGAATGGCCGAACTGGTGCAGGACGAACTCGGCGTTACCTGTATCGTTAATGATGCGGGGCCGGTACAACTGCCCTCGGCGGCCTATGACGTGGCGAAGGGCAAGCTGACCAGTGCCTATGGCGCACTGGGCAACTTCAAGCTGGAGTTCTCCGGCCTGCAGATGCTGAATCCCGCCGGCCGGGGCGAGCCCGGTTACGGCGAGGCGAAAGCCACCGCCCACAGTGAATGTGACATCTTTATCGACCTGCGCGGCATGGGCCCGGCATTCCCCAGCCACGAGAAACGTAACGGCTATTTCTGGGCCGACCCGGCCAAGGCCGGGGAGCTTGAGCGCATTGCCCTGAACGCAAGGGAGTTGGTGGGCGAGTTCGAGAAGACCGTGTACTTCCGGCTGGAAGAATCCCTGTGTGCCCATTCCCGGGCCAATCAGCCGGGTTGTACCCGTTGCCTGGACGTATGCTGCACCGAGGCCATTTTCTCTGCCGGCGAACATATCCAGATCGACTCGGATATCTGTGCCGGTTGCGGATCCTGCGCGGCGGTTTGCCCGACCTCTGCGATTACCATGAACGAGACCTCCTTCGAAGCCATCACACGAAACCTGGAGGTGATGGCCCGGGTTTATCGCGAGCAATCTGGCGAGGCCCCGAGGCTGGTGTTCCATACCCTGGACACTGGCGCTGAGGCGATTGCCTACCTGGCCCGTTACGACGATGGCCTGGCAGACGATCTGATCCCGCTCGGCCTGGAGCACATCGACCGGGTTGGCCACGCTGAAATCATGGCAGCCTTCGGTGCCGGTTACGCGGAAGTGCTGATTCTGCCGGACAATGAGATCGACCGCCGGGCGGTTGCAGCGGAAGTTGAGCTGGCCCAGGCCATGCTTACGGGCACCCGGAACTCTCCAAGCCGGGTCCGGGTTATCGAAGCCATCGAACTCTGCGCCGCCGGCGACAACGCCGGGCGGGTGAGTGAACCGGTGCTGCTGGTGGGCGGGCGCCGTGACATCACCCGGGTAACGGCCAATGCGATGGCAGATAACATCGAGGCGCCGATTCCGCTGCCGGCCGGCGCACCCTATGGCGCCGTCGAGATTGATTCCGATAAGTGCACGCTGTGCCTGGCCTGTGTGTCGTTGTGTCCGACCGGGGCCCTGGGTGATCACCCTGATCGGCCAGAAGTCCGCTTTACCGAAAGCGCCTGCGTCCAGTGTGGCATCTGCCAGAGTACCTGCCCCGAGACGGCCATTACCCTGAAGCCTCAGCTGGATCTGTCGAAGGACGCGCTGAGCCCCCGGGCGTTGCATGGCGAGGAACCCTTCGAGTGCATCCAGTGTGGAAAGCCGTTTGGTGTTGCCAGCACCATTAACCGGATTGTTGAAAAGCTGGAGAACCAGCACTGGATGTACACCAAATCTGATAATGTTCAGCTGATCAAAATGTGCGACGACTGCCGGGTCAAGGCCCAGTACCATGGCAACAACGCCCCCATGGCGGGCGGTGAGCGCCCCCGGGTTCGCACCAGTGACGACTATCGGGACAGCTGAACACTAAACGGGAAGTAACATGGTTCAATACACCGAAGTAGGAAAAGAAAACCTGATTGGCACCGACGCGCCGCGGCCGCAGGACAAGAACCCGAGAGGCGTTGACCGGATTATTGCCATTGCCTCGGGTAAGGGCGGTGTGGGCAAGTCCACGGTGGCGTCGAACCTGGCGGTTGCGCTGGCCTCGAAGGGCCTGAAAGTAGGGCTGCTGGATGCCGACGTATACGGCCCCAGCCAGCCCCGCATGCTAGGTGTTTCAGGCCGCCCGTCCAGCCCCGATGGCCATACCATCCTGCCGCTGCGAAATCATGGGGTAACGCTGATGTCTCTGGGTTTGATGGCTCCGGAAGACGAAGCCATTGTCTGGCGTGGCCCCATGCTGATGGGCGCCCTGCAACAGATGATGAACCAGGTGGAGTGGGGCCGGCTGGACGTTCTGCTGGTGGACCTGCCCCCGGGGACCGGTGACGTGCAGATGACCCTGAGCCAGAAATTCTTTGTGGCCGGCGCCGTGGTGGTCTCCACGCCCCAGGACATCGCCCTGATGGATGCACGCAAGGGCATCGACATGTTCCAGCGCATGGATGTGCCTCTGTTCGGTTTGATCGAGAACATGGCGTCGTTTATCTGTGACGGTTGCGGTAAAGAGCATCACCCGTTCGGGCACGGCGGTGCCCGGGCCGAGGCTGAAAAACTTGGCGCGCCTTTCCTGGGAGAGATCCCGCTGGACCTGGATATCCGGCTGGGTTCGGACGGCGGTGTGCCGATCGTGGTCTCCAAGCCAGAGAGCCCACAGGCCAAAGCCTTCCAGCGCATTGCCGATGAAATCATCGCCTCTGACATCTACGCCCGGGCCATCCGATGATGCAGTCACCCCAGTTCCCACCGTTGCTCACCGGTGAAGCGGTGCCCAGACACATGGATCCGTTTGCCAAGGCGGTCAGCCGGGCCATTGCTGGAGTCGATTCGGGTACGGTGTTCTACTCGGAGGGCCTCGACACCCTGCATGCGGCCCTGGTGCTGGCACCGGAAACGCCTTTGGAAGAAGCCATCCAGGCAGTCTACGTGGCCCAGGTTGGCCTGGCCGAGAGCCTCGGCGCCCTGGCCCCACCGGAAGTGCCGGTACATTTCCAGTGGCCCGATCGTATCAAGGTGAACGGTGCTGTCTGCGGCAGCGTCCGCTTTGCAGCGGACGTATCCGATCCGAAAGCCTTCCCTAACTGGCTGGTGATTGGCATTGATGTGCCCTTTATCCCGGCAGGCGGTGAGCCGGGTGCCAACCCGAATGAAACCTGCCTGCACGAGGAAGGCTGCGTGGATATCACGCCGATGGCGTTGCTGGAAAGCTGGTCCAAACACACCCTGTTATGGCTGACTTATTTCCTGGACAGCGGGTTCGAGCGGGTACACAACGAATGGCGGCCCCGCTGCGACACCCTGGGCAAAACGATCGAGTATCCGAAGCCCGGGCTGTTTGTCGGGCTGGATGAAAAAGGCCGGATGCTGCTGCGGGAGGGTGTGATGACCGAAACAGTGAGCTTGATTGAATTCGCGGAGCATGTATGAAGCTGGCACGAACCCTGAGGCTGGACGTATCCGATGAAAATGTCTTTGAAAACCCGGCCCCCAGTGGTGAGTGGGCCATTTCCGGCGGCTTCGAGTTTTCCAACTGGACCGAAGCAGACCTGAAGGGCAAGGCCCGCCAGGCCTTCAGCAACGGCTGGTACAGCATCGAGTCTGGTGGCCGGGCCAGTTTTGTGGGAGTGTGCAACATCACCGAAGCGGAACTGGAGCAGTTACGCCGGACCCTGGCGCAAACCTTTGTCGAGATCTACGGCGCGCCGGATATTGATGCGGCCTACCCCGTGGCCTGCGAAGAAATCGACCAGATGCGCACCATGTGCGAGGACTTCGAAGACAATACCCTGCTGATGGTCAGCCGCAGGCTGACCGATCTGGGCGTGGAGGAAACCTACCGCTCCCGGGCCCCGCAGGATGCGTCGCTGGAGGCCTTTGCGGTGCACGGCAGCGTCGATTGATTACAGACCGAAGCTGCCGTAGGGAATGAACTTTACCGGGGTGCCCGGTTCGATCTGCCGGGCGCTTTCGTCCAGCTCGACCATGCCCTCAGACCAGGCCAGGCCGGTGACCCGACCGGAGCCTTCGGAACCGAATACCTCAACTTTTCCGTCACGAACCCGGGCGCGCAACATCTCGCTGCGCCCCGGTTTCTTGTTCTTGGAAAAGTTGGCCGGCACGAGATAACCCTGGGGCTCAAACCATTCCGCACCGGCCATCAAGGCCATGGCGGGCGCTCCAAAGCGCAATGCACAAACCCAGGCGGCAACCGGGTTACCCGGCAGGCCCACCACAGGTGTGCCCTTGAACATGGCCAGGGCCAGGGGGCGGCCGGGTTTGATGGCAATGCGCCAGTTGCTGATCTCGCCATGGGCTTTCAGGGTTTTCGACACGTGGTCTTCATCCCCCGCAGAAACACCGCCACTGGTGAGGATCAGGTCGCATTGCTCCGCGCCGCGCTCCAGCGCCTCTTTCACGGCGTCAGGCCGGTCCAGCACATGGCCGAGGTCGACCAGTTCATAGCCCAGCTGCGTGATCATCGAACTCAGCATCGGGCGGTTGGCATCGTATATCTGCCAGCCAGTGACCGGGGCGCCAACGGGCTTTACTTCATCGCCGGTCGACAGCACGCCAACCCGCAGGCGCTGGTAAACGTCAACGGATTCCACGCCCACGCTGGCGAGTACGGAAATCTGGGTGGGGGTCAGGCGGGTACCGGCGTTGAGAATCCGGTCCTGCTCCTGGATATCCTCTCCGGCCAGGCGCCGGTTGGCGCCTGCCTTCAGTGTGCCGTTCAGGTGCAACTGGCCATTGATGACTTCGCAGTCTTCTTCCAACACTACCGTGTCTGTACCTGCCGGCATGACTGCTCCGGTGAGGATGCGGATGGCATGGCCTGCGGGAACCTGTTCCCTATAGGGTTCGCCGGCGGCGCTGCGGCCGTCTACCAGCGGCAGTGAGCAAGGCACTTCGGTCAGGGGGCCGGCAAACGCATAGCCATCAACCGCGGAATTGTTGCTCGGTGGGTGGGCCCGGGGAGCAAACACGTCTGTGGCCAGTATGCGGCCGTTCAGCTGCGAGAGAGGAACGCCCTGCTCCACACCCACCACCGGGTGTAAACGGGATCGCAAACGCTCCAGGGCCTCGTCGACCGGCGTCCAGTTCACGCCGGGAGGCAGGGCAAAACAGTCGTTACGAAGCGGTTTTACGGTGCTTTCTTGATTGGCGCTGCTGCTCATGACGGTTCACGCTTCAGGATAAAGTCAGCGATTCCGGAGACATCGTTGATGTCGAAAACCGGGCCTGGGAAATCCGCAGCATAGTCTGCCACGACGGCAACGATGCTGGAGTTCTCGTGATACAGGGCGGCGCGGGTGCTGTCCTTTCGGTGCACCTCGATTTTGGGGTGAGAGTGGGTTTTGAAACCCTCTACCACAACCCAATCGCAGGGGCCCAGCCGGGTTAGCAACTCGTCCAGCGTTGGCTCCCTGGCGCCCCGGAGTTCATGCATGATGGCAAAGCGCTGGCCGCCCGCCAGGATGACCTCCTGTGCGCCGGCCTCCCGGTGTTTGTAGCTGTCGGTTCCCGGTTGGTCCACATCCACCAGGTGGTGGGCGTGCTTGATTGAGCTAACGGCCAGTCCCCGACCGGACAACTCTCGAATTACTGCGCTGGCCAGGGTGGTCTTGCCAGAATTCTTCCAGCCTACGAAGCCGATCACGTTCATTTCAGGTGCTGCTCCGCCCAAGCCAGGTCTTCCGGTGTATTGATGTTGAAAAAGTCGACCTCATCGAACATTACCAGCGACTCACCATGGGCCAGTGTCCACTGGCGGATTTTGCGTACGCCGTCGTTCAGTGCTGCCCTCAGGTCGTTCCGCAGCGAAACATCCCAGCGGCCAAAGGTTGGCTGGGGTATCCGGCCACGTTCCGGGTCCGGAGTTGCCGCCAGTACCACCGGAGCGTCGACGCCGGACAGGCGTTCGACCAGGTCGAGGGGGAATGACGGCGTGTCTGCCGCCACGCTGAACAGCCAGTCATGGCCCTGTTCAGCGGCCCAGTCCATGCCTGCCAGAATGCCGGCCAGGGGCCCGGCGTAATCCGGTATGGAGTCGGCGACCACGGGCAAGCCCAGATCATCGAAGCGGCCCGGGTCACCGTTGGCATTTAGCACCACAGCGTCTACCTGCGGCGTAATTCGGCCGATAACCCGCTGGATCAGGGACTGATCGCCCAGCATCAACCGGCCTTTATCAACACCGCCCATGCGGTTGGCCTGGCCGCCGGCCAGGATGACGGCGCACTTACTCATGTTCAGCCCCTTTTCGACGCATTTTTTTGTCTTCATCCGGCACCTGTGACAGGTCCTGGTCGAACACCAGTCGGTGCTGGCCACTGAGGCAGGTGAACTTCTTGCCTCGCATCCGCCCGATCAGGGTCAGCCCGACCTGACGGGCAATATCCACGCCCCAGGCGGTGAAGCCGGACCGGCTGATCAACGTCGGAATGCCCATCAGGGAAGTCTTGATCACCATCTCGGATGTCAGGCGGCCGGTTGTATAGAGTACCTTGTCAGCTGCCGTAATGCCGTTGATATACATCCAGCCTGCGATCTTGTCGACGGCATTATGGCGCCCCACGTCTTCCATATAAGCCAGGATGTTCCGGCCCTGACACAGCGCGGTGCCATGGATGGCGCCGGTTTCCATGTACAGGCTGGGGGTGTGGTTAATCTGGTACGAAAGGTCGTAGAAGGTGCTGGTGTGCACCGGGGTATCAGGCAGTGCCAGGCCTTCAAGGCCGGCCATCATATCGCCGAACACGGTGCCAACGGCGCAGCCGGAGGTGCGGGTTTTCTTCTCCAGCTTGTCTTCGACGTCTGTGGTGCCGGCGGTGCGAACCACGGCCACTTCGAGTTCTTCGTCGTAATCGATGCCGGTAACCTGGTCGGTTGCTTTCAGCATGCCCTGATTGAGCAAAAAGCCAAGAGCGAGGTATTCCGGGTGATCGCCTATGGTCATGGCCGTGACAATCTCCTGGCTGTTCAGGTAGATGGTCAGGGGGCGTTCTTCGATAACGCTGATCGACTTCGGTTGACCGGTTTCGTCAACGCCCTCGACTGAACGGGACAGCCGGGGGTCTTGAGGATCTGGAAGGATGGAATCAATCGTCATTTTGCTCTGGCCGTCTTATGGAGGCTGCAGAACGCAGCCTCTACATAGATTGCCAGAGATTAGCCTATTTGGCGTTCGGGAAAAACAGCTGTTCTCCATTCACCTTGAAGTCGGCAATGGCCTGCTGGCCGTCTTCTGAAATCAACCAGTTGTGCCACTTGGTGGCCAGGTCGTGCTTGAGGTGAGGGTGCTTTTCTTCAGACAGCAACAGGCTGCCATACTGGTTGAACAGCACATCGTCGCCTTCAAAGACCAGGGTGAGGTTCTGGCGGTTGCCGAAGGCTACCCAGGTCGCCCGGTCTGACATGACATAGGCATCCATGGCCGCTGCGGTATTCAGGGTTGGCCCCATGCCGCTGCCCAGTTCGCGGTACCAGTCGCCGTCTGGCTCAACCCCGGCATTTTCCCAGAGGCGCAGTTCAGCGCGGTTGGTGCCGCTATCGTCGCCCCGTGACGTGAAGGGTGCCTCGGCATTGGCAATGGCTGCGAAGGCTTCCGCTGCCGTTTTTGCGCTGCGGACGTCCGCAGGATCACTCTCCGGGCCAATCAGCACGAAATCGTTATACATGACATCGGCGCGCTCGGTGGCGTAGCCGTTTTCGACAAACCGCTTCTCGCCGGCCGTGTCATGCACCAGGAGGCTGTCGGCATCGCCCCGGCGGGCAAGTTCAAACGCCTGGCCGGTGCCCACGGCCACCACCCGCAC
Organism: uncultured Marinobacter sp.; assembly: GCA_964446185.1. Classification (GTDB taxonomy): domain Bacteria; phylum Pseudomonadota; class Gammaproteobacteria; order Pseudomonadales; family Oleiphilaceae; genus Marinobacter. Next base: position 9,387 of record CAYUNQ010000096.1, read on the forward strand.
GGCAATACCGGAGGCTTCTTCAAACTTGGGCAAAATGGAGTCGAACAGCCCCGAGTTCTCGGGAGCAGGCTCGTCCCGCTCGTACACCCGCACGT
>CAYUNQ010000097.1:0-9455 GCA_964446185.1 uncultured Marinobacter sp.
CGCCGTTCTCGGCTAATGATCAGGTAGCGGCATGACCGATAGAGGTTCGCCATGAAAGAAGGTATTCACCCGAAGTACGAAGACATCACCGCTACCTGTTCCTGCGGTAACGTGCTCAAGACCCGCTCCACTGTTGGTCACGACCTGCAGCTGGACGTATGCTCCCAGTGCCACCCGTTCTACACTGGCAAGCAGAAGGTTATGGACACCGGTGGTCGTATCGACAAGTTCACCAAGCGTTTCGGCAGCCGTATCGGTGCCAAGAAAGACTGATCTTTGCCGCAATGCTGAAAAAAGCGCCTTCGGGCGCTTTTTTTGTGCCCGCAGCCAGGGTCTTTTTGTCGCAGAATACGCAAAATGCCCTATTGACTGCTTGCAAAATGTTCGATTTCGGCTTGTCGTTTCGGGTCGGGCGCGCCATAATGGCGCGCTCCGCTGGCTAGCTCCGGCGGTATTTACCTTTAAACGTGACAAACGGAACAGTGGCAATGTCTCAAGATCTGAAAGAAGCAGCCCTTGAATATCACGCCAAACCGCGGCCGGGTAAGCTGAGTGTTGAAATCACCAAGCCTACCGAAACTGCCCGCGACCTTTCCCTGGCGTACAGCCCCGGGGTTGCCGAACCGGTCCGCGAGATCGCGAAGGACCCCGAGAACGCATACAAATACACAGCCAAGGGTAACCTGGTCGCCGTGATTTCTGACGGTACCGCCATCCTGGGTCTGGGTAATCTCGGCCCCCTGGCGAGCAAGCCGGTAATGGAAGGCAAGGGCGTACTGTTCAAGCGCTTTGCCGGAATCGACGTGTTCGATATCGAAGTCAATTCCGAAAGCCCGCAAGCGTTTATCGAAACTGTTGAGCGTATTGCAGATACCTTCGGCGGGATCAACCTGGAAGACATCAAGGCGCCTGAGTGCTTTGAGATCGAGCGTGCACTGATTGAAAAGTGCAATGTGCCGGTATTCCACGATGACCAGCACGGTACTGCCATCGTAACTGCAGCCGGCATGATCAATGCCCTTGAGCTGCAGGGCAAGAAAATGGAAGAGGCGACGGTGGTTTGTCTGGGCGCCGGTGCGGCCGCAATCGCCTGCATGAAGCTGTTGGTCAGCTGCGGTATCCGCTCTGAAAACATCTACATGCTCGACCGTAAGGGTGTGATCCACTCTGGTCGTGACGACCTGAACCAGTACAAGGCAATGTTCGCAAACGAGACGGACAAGCGCACTCTGGACGACGCTATTGACGGTGCTGACGTATTCGTTGGTCTGTCTGGCCCGGATTTGCTGTCAGCCGAGCAGCTGGCCAAGATGGCTCCGAACCCGATCGTGTTTGCCTGCTCCAACCCGGACCCGGAAATCAACCATGCACTGGCCATGGCTACCCGCGATGACCTGATCATGGCGACCGGTCGTTCCGACTACCCGAACCAGGTAAACAACGTACTGGGCTTCCCGTTCATTTTCCGTGGCGCGCTCGACGTTCGTGCAACCGCCATCAACGAGGAAATGAAAGTGGCCGCCGTTCACGCTATCCGTGAACTGGCCAAGGAGCCGGTGCCCCAGGAAATCTGCGCCGCTTACGGTGTAGCCAGCCTGGAGTTTGGTAAGGACTACATCATTCCCAAGCCGATGGACGTTCGTCTGCTGGAAGTGGTTCCTGCTGCTGTGGCCCGTGCCGCGGTAGATTCCGGTGTAGCTGGCCTGCCTTACCCGGCCCACTACCCGCTGAAGTCCATGGACGACATCATCTGATTCTGATGTAGTTCGGCTTCATAAAAAAACCGGCGGAGATCCCGCCGGTTTTTTTGTGCCTGAGCGCCCCGGCCCCGCATCAGAAGATCTGACGCGAGAGCCCTTCTGATTGGTTCAGGCCCGAGCCGTCACTGTCATCAGCTGACAGCGGCGCCGGCACATCTTCTTCCTTGAACAGTTCGAATACGCCAGACTCCCCCGGGCGGGCTCGCGCACCGGTTTGCGGGTTGATGCGAATGCTGGCGAGGCCGTTCGGTCGTGCCATAGTGGAGTCTTCGGTTCCGGCAAGGGCGGTCTTCATGTAGTCAACCCACACCGGGAGGGCAGTGCTGGCGCCATATTCGGAGCGTCCCAGTGGTGCAGGCTGGTCGAAGCCAATCCAGACGGTCGTTGCCTGGTCGTGGTTGAAACCGGCAAACCAGGTGTCCTTCTGTTCATTGGTGGTGCCGGTTTTGCCGGCAAGGTCGTCACGATTCAGCGCGAGCGCACGCTGGCCGGTGCCTCTTCGGATAACGTCCTGCATAATGGAGTGGATGATGTACACCGACCGCTCATCGGCCAGTCGCGGCATGATGCGCGGGCCTTCCGCGGTGTCAGCAGAGGCGGGCAGTGCCATGCCTTCGGTCTCCGGGAGGTCTTCGGTGCTGATCTCGGTAGCGTTCGTGCTGTCTGCGAGCTGGTCGCAGTTGCTGTCGCACAGGATGGTTTCGGGGGCCTGGTAAACCACGGTGCCGTCAGGCTCAGCGATACGCTCGATCAGGTAAGGCTGGACGTCGTAGCCGCCATTGGCGATCACCGCGAAGGCCCGTGCCAGATCCATGGGGGTCAGCAGGCCACTGCCCAGCGACAGTGACAGGTTGGCGGGCATATTGTTGGTCGGGACTTTCAGCTGGTTCAGGTAGTTCAGGGTTGACTGGATGCCGATATCCTGTAACAGCCGGATAGATACCAGGTTTCTGGACCGGTAAAGCCCCTCGCGCAGCGTGGTGGGGCCATAGAACTGGCCGGACGAGTTCTGCGGGCGCCATGCGCTTTCAAGCTCTGAATCATCGAACACGATCGGTGCATCGTTATAGATGGTGGCCGGTGTGCGGCCGTTTTCCAGGGCTGCCAGGTACAGAAGCGGCTTGAAGGTTGAGCCAGGTTGCCGCTGTGCCTGGGTGGCCCGGTTGTACTTGCTCTGCCTGAAGCTGTAACCACCGGCAAGCGCTTCGATGGCGCCGGTTTGGGAGGCCAGTGATATCAGGGCCCCTTCCACTTTCGGGATCTGTGCCAGGGCTGCTTTCAGGCTGCCTGTTTCTGGAGCATCGGGTTCGCTGTTATTGCTTTCCGAGGCCTCGACTACCTGGGGTAGCGCCAGTACCTTGGTGTAGATGACGTCTCCTGTGGATACCACGTCTGACGGTTTTTTCGGTTCGGGGCCGGTCAGGCTTTCCGTGCGATATCGCTTCGCCCAGGTCATTGTGTCAAATGACATGATGCCGGAGCCCAGGCGGCGCAGCTGAACCTGCACTTCGCCGGCTTCGTCGTCGATGCCGGTGACAACGGCAGGTACCAGAGACTCTACTTGCGGATAGTTGAGCAGCTGGCGGGAGAGCTCTTCCGGGGAAAGGTCGCCTGTATCAATCTTGCCGATAGCGCCCCGGAAACCGTGGCGTCGGTCGTAATTCTCCAGGCCGGCTTGCAGGGCTTCGGTGGCTGCCTGCTGCTTGGTGCTCTCAACCGTCAGGGTTACGCTGTAGCCATCGGTGTAAGCTTCTTCACCATACCGGCGGACCATTTCGGCACGGGCCATTTCTGCCACGTAATCGGCGTTAACCTCGGTTTCCCGGGCGTTATAGCTGGCGGTAATGGGGGCATCCTTGGCCAGGGCCCAGGCGTCTTCGGTAATGTAGCCAAGATCCTTCATGCGGCCAAGAATCCAGTCCCGGCGAATCAGGGCCCGCTCCGGGTTGGCCAGCGGGTTGTAGGCAGAGGGGGCTTTGGGCAGTCCGGCCAGCATGGCCATCTGGGCGAGTGAGAGTTCGTTAACCGGTTTGTCGTAGTACACCTGCGCGGCGGCTGCGATACCATAAGCCCGGTTACCCAGGTAGATCTTGTTCAGATAGAGCTCGAAGATCTGTGCTTTGGTCAGTTCACGTTCAATCTGAAGAGCCAGCAGTATCTCGTTGAACTTGCGGATGAAGGTGCGGTCACGTGACAAAAAGTAATTTTTTGCAACCTGCATGGTGATGGTGCTGCCGCCGGACTGGATCTCGCCGGTGGAGACCAGTTCGATTGCAGCCCGCGCCAGGCCTTTGATGTCTACCCCGAAATGATCGTAGAAACGCGCGTCTTCCGCGGCCATAAAGGCTTGTAACTGAATTGTAGGGATCTGTTCTATTGTGACCGGTGCCCTTCTCTTTTCGCCGAATTCTGCTATTAATCTGTTGTCCTTGCTATACACCCGCAGCGGAGTCTGTAGCTTCACGTCCAGCAGTTGATCAACCGCTGGCAAGTTCGGGCGAAGATAGAGGTAGAGGCTCGAGGCAGCAATAATGGCGACACTCAGGCCGGTGAGAATGAACCAGGCAAAAACACGAGATGTACGCAGCAAATGAGACATTTTTTTCTGACAACAGTTGGATATAGGTCTATTATTTGAGAAATTGCTTTAGGAAGGTTCTGTAGCCTTCCGCCTGCAATCGCTCCTGAATAAATAAGAGAGTGCATTGTAGACGTAAAGAACAAGAAATTCTCTTACATAAAAAACAGATAGCGCACTCCTGAAATGACCACCGGAACATGTTGGCGTTCAGGGTTGCAAAGCCGGGTGCATTTAACCAGGTATAGGGTGAGCGCGTGTTCGGATTACCAGGAAAAAAATCCAGTACCGTACTGGGAGTGGATATAAGCTCCAGTTCGGTGAAGCTACTCGAACTGTCGAAACACGGTGGCCGTTTCAGGGTTGACAGCTATGCTGTAGAACCGTTGCCAGCGGATGCGGTAGTCGAGAAAAACATCACCAACGTCGAGGCTGTGGGCGAAGTGCTCAAGCGGGTGGCGTCGAAATCCCGCTCCAGCGTGAAGCAAGCAGCTGTGGCGGTTTCGGGGTCAGCTGTTATCACGAAAACGATTGAGATGGACAGCGGCCTCAACGAGTTCGAGATGGAAGACCAGATCGGCATCGAGGCAGACCAGTATATCCCCTATCCGCTCGATGAGGTGGCCCTGGATTTCGAGGTTCAGGGGCCGTCGGATTCGAATCCGGACAAGGTGGAGGTTCTTCTGGCGGCATGCCGGAAAGAAAACGTGGATGTCCGTGAGGATGCCCTCGAGATTGCGGGTCTTAATACCAAAATCGTCGATGTCGAAGCCTATGCGCTTGAGCGTGCCTACACCCTGATCGAGCAGCAGCTTGATTCTCAGGGCGAGGAGTTGGTGGTGGCCATCGTCGACCTTGGCGCCACCATGACCACCCTCAGCGTTCTGGCGGGTGGCAAGACAGTTTATACCCGCGAGCAGATCTTCGGTGGCCGGCAGCTGACAGAGGAAATTCAGCGCCGCTACGGTGTGTCGTTCGAAGAAGCAGGGCTGGCCAAGAAAAAGGGCGGCCTGCCGGATGATTACGAAGAAGAGGTGCTCGGCCCCTTCCGGGAAGCGGTGGTGCAACAGGTTGCCCGCGCCCTGCAGTTCTTCTTTGGTGCCAGCCAGTACAACTCCGTTGACTATGTGGTTCTGGCCGGTGGCACAGCATCCATACAGGGCCTGGTGGAAATGGTTGAAGAAAAAACCGGCACCCGGACCCTGGTAGCCAATCCCTTCGCAGATATGTCGATCGGCTCACGGGTGAATGTCTCAGCCCTGAGCAATGATGCCCCGTCGTTGATGATTGCCTGCGGTCTGGCAATGAGGAGTTTCGACTGATGGCAAAAATTAACCTCAGACCCTGGCGCGAAGAACTGCGAGCTGAAAAGCAGAAGCAGTTCGTCATGATGATTCTGGGCACTGCAATTATTGCAGGGGGCCTGGCATTCCTCTGGAAAACCGATATGGATAGCCGGATTGCATACCAGCAATCCCGTAACGCCTACATAGAAACGGCCGGTAAAGAGCTGGACAAGCAGATTAAGGAAATCGACAACCTCAAGCGCCAGCGCGACGAACTGCTGGCCCGTATGCAGGTGATTCAGGATCTGCAGGGCAAGCGCCCGGTTATTGTCCGGGTGTTCGACGAGCTGGTACGTACCCTTCCTGACGGGCTGTACTTTACCGATCTTAAAAGGGCAGGCGACCGGATCGATGTTGTGGGTATGGCCGAGTCCAACAGCCGGATTTCCAATCTGATGCGTCAATTTGATGAGTCAGACTGGTTTACCAACCCAAATCTGTCCAATGTGGCCGCCGCAGACAATCGCCGGGCCGGTTACAGTCAGTTCAACCTCTCTGTGCAGCAGAAAACTCCAGAGCCTGAAGGGGAGGGTAAGTAATGAGCCTCGCAGACTCACTCAAAAGCCTGAATGAATTTGATATCAACGATCTCGATATCAATAACGCCGGTATCTGGCCGGCTCCGATCAAGGCAATTGTGGCCCTGATTATCTTCGGCCTGATTCTTGGGGGCGTTTACTGGTTCGTGATCAAAGACCAGTATGTCCAGCTGGAGCGTGTGCAGAAGCAGGAGCAAGAGCTAAAGCAGCGGTACGAGCAGAAAGCGTATCAGGTGGCCAACCTGGATGTGTTCAAGGCTCAGATGGCGGAAATGGAAGAAACCTTTGGCGCGCTGGTGCGTCAGCTGCCCAGCGAGACGGAAGTCCCTGGCCTGCTGGAAGACATTACCAACACGGCGCTGGGTAACGGCCTGGCGCTGCAGGAAGTGAAGCTGCAACCGGAACAGCGCCGGGACTTCTACTCGGAGTTGCCGATCAATATCCGGGTATCGGGCGCCTATCACGAGCTGGCATCGTTTGTCAGCAGTGTGGCCAGCCTGCCGCGGATCGTTACACTGCACGACTTAACCATCAAACCAATCGGCGGTGACGGCGAACGACTTGATATGCAGGTTGTTGCCCGTACTTACCGCTACCGGGCTGGAGAGTGAGCATGACAGGAAAGCATGCGGGAAAAGCCTGGCTGGGTGTGTGTCTGGCGTCATTGCTGACGGCTTGTTCCCAGGGAAGCGGTTTCTCTGATCTGGACAAGTTCATGGCGGATACCCGGGCCAAGCCCCGGGGCCACGTTGAGCCCCTGCCGGAATTCAAGGCCTATGAGGCATTCAGTTATTCGGCAGCGGACCGGAGAGCGCCTTTCGAGCCGCCCATTGATGTCCAGCTGACCATGGTGGATGAGCAGCCGGTGAGCGATGTTGAACCGGACCTGGACCGGCCAAAAGAAGTGCTGGAGAACTTCGATCTGAAGTCTCTGGGAATGGTGGGTACGCTGCAGGGCGTGGATGGCAGCCTGTTCGCGTTAATACGGGACAACGAAGGCGGGATTCACCGGGTCCGCACCGGTAACTACATGGGCCAGAATTATGGCCGGGTGGTTGGCGTGAGCGACACCCGGATCGAGCTGGTGGAAATCGTTCCGAACGGCCGGGGTGGTTGGGTCGAGCGCCCGCGCTCCCTGTCCCTGGATGAAGGATGAGGCAGGGGAGCGACAAAAACATGATTGAACGTAACATGCATGAACAAAAAGTTGTGGGATCGAGGCTAGCGATGTTCAAAAAACTCAATGTCTGTGTCGGCGTGATTGCCATCGGGTTATGGAGCAGCCTGGCCGGAGCGGTCACGCTGGAAGACGTGTCGTTTTCGTCGCTGCCGGGGGAACGCCTCGAAGTGACCATGAAATTTGATGGCACACCGCCGGAGCCCAAGGGCTATACCATCGAGCGTCCTGCCCGGATCGCGGTAGATCTGGCAGATACCACCAGTGGCCTGAGCCAGCGCAGTATTCCGCTCGGTAGTGGTAACGCCCAGAGCCTGACGGTGGTTGAAACCAAGGATCGCACCCGGTTGATCTTTAACCTGGTGGAACTGGTTCCTCACAGCACCGTCCGAAACAATAACTCTCTGGTGATGACCATCGGTGGAGATTCCGGCCAGGCAGTTTCCGGAACCCGTTCTGCACCGGTTGCGGCGGCTTCGACATCAGCGGCCTCATCCAATGCCCTGGCCGGCGTCGACTTTCGCCGCGGTAAAGCAGGAGAGGGTCGGGTAATCGTTGACCTGGGCAGCAGTTCAGCCACGGTCAACCTGACTGAACTCGGCGGTCGTATCCGTCTGACCATGCCAGACCGGGACGTTCCGTCGAATCTGCGCCGCCGTCTGGATGTTACGGATTTCGCAACCCCGGTTAGCCGGGTCGACACCTATGTAGAAGATGGCAATGCAGTAGTCGAGATCCGCCCCGAAGGCGACTACGACTACATTGCCTACCAGTCTGGCCGCGAGTTTACGGTTAGCGTCGAGGCACTGACGGCAGAAGAAGTTGAAACCCGCCGTGAAGAGAAATTCCCGTACACCGGTGAGAAGCTGTCCCTGAACTTCCAGGATATCGAAGTGCGCTCCGTACTTCAGTTGATTGCCGACTTTACCGGCCTGAACCTGGTCGCCAGTGACACAGTTGGCGGCAGCATCACTCTGCGTCTGCAGAACGTGCCATGGGATCAGGCCCTGGACCTGATTCTGAAAACCAAGGGTCTCGACAAGCGTCAGATTGGTAACGTGCTGCTGGTTGCTCCGGCAGACGAAATCGCTGCCCGTGAAAAACTGGAGCTGGAAACCAGCAAACAGATTGCTGAACTGGCCCCGGTTCGTCTGGACATCATTCAGGTGAACTACGCCAAGGCCGCTGAGGTGGTGTCCCTGATTCGGGCGGACCAGGAACTGATCTCCTCCCGTGGCTTTGTCTCTTCAGATGACCGGACCAATACGATCAGTGTTCGTGAAACGTCTGAGAAGCTGGAAGAAATTCGTCGTCTGGTGGCCAACTGGGATGTGCCGGTGCGTCAGGTGTCTGTTGAAGCGCGCATCGTTCGTGCGCAGACCAACGTGTCCCAGGACCTGGGTGTACGTTGGGGTGCTCAGGGCCGCGCTACTGCGGATGGCGGCACCGACACCATCGTAGTGGGTGGTACTCAGGGCGGCCTTGCTGGCATCAACACAGTCGGCGCCCTCGGCCTGCCGTCTGATCTGAACGTCGATCTGGGTGTAAACAACTCGGCAGGCTCGATTGCCTTTGGTTATATCGGCACCGATGTGTTGCTTGACCTGGAACTGAACGCGTTCGAAAGCGATGGTCAGATCGAGATTGTGTCTCAGCCCAGGGTTGTGACAGCTGACCGCCAGACTGCGTCCATCAAGTCTGGCCAGGAAGTTCCGTATCAGGAGGCCTCTTCCAGCGGTGCTACCAGCACGGAGTTTAAAGAGGCCACCCTGTCACTGGAAGTTACGCCGCAGATCACTCCGGATGACAAGATCATCATGGACCTGATCGTAACCCAGGACTCCATCGGTGAAGACACTCCGAATGGTCCGGCTATCAACACTAACGAAGTTACTACCCAGATTCTGGTTGGTAACGGCGAAACAGTGGTGCTTGGCGGCATCTTCGAGTCCACTAACTCGAAGACTGTGACCAAGACTCCGTTCCTGGGGGATATTCCTTACCTTGGCCGTCTGTTCAAGCGTACGGAAATGACGGATCTCAGAAGTGAATTGC